>JAGQYH010000063.1 GCA_020436175.1 Bacteroidota bacterium | reverse complement strand
CACCATAAATGGTATCTACCGTTGTTCCCACTTGTTGTGGATCACAAGTAGTAGCTTCTACTGATGAAGTAGACGGTGGCAATAAAGTAGTGATGGTTGTCACTATACTATCACAACCTGCTGCTGAAGTAAATGTATCTACTGCTGTACCGGCTTCTTCTGCGATACAAGTAGTTAAGTTAACCGTAACTCTATCCGGTGTACATATTAATCCTGCATCAATAGATAAGTCATCGCCTTGAGTTGGATCAAATGTTATAAATACAATTCCATTTGGATTAGGATCACTATCTAAATCATCATTTCCACCTTGATCTTGTGGTGAAAATGAAAATGTTTGACCTGTTGTATTAGTGGTAGGATCAAATGCAATGATATAATCGCCTCCATTTACATCTTCAAATAAATAAGCTCCATTAGCATCTGTTACATCTGTATCAACAGTATCACCTGACAACACATCAATCAAATAAACCGTAACACCTTCAATACCTGTTTCACCGGCATCCTGAATACCATCTCGATCTGTATCTTCAAATACAAAATCTCCAATATTAGCCACTAAATATAATCCGGCATCAATATCTAATCTATCTCCTACAGTTGCTGGAAGATGTTGAAACAAGTCAGTAAATCCATTTGGATTGGCATCACTATCCAAGTTATCATCACCACCTTGATCTTTAGAGGTGATAGCATAAGGCAAGCCCTGTGTATTAGTAGATATATCGAAAATTATTTGATAAGTACCTCCTCTCACGCTAGGGAATAAATAGAATCCATCTGCATCTGTAGTAGTAGTTCTCAAAGTATCACCGTTTTCATTCAATAGATAAACGGTAACGCCTCTTATGCCCACTTCTGATACATCCTGAATTCCATCTCTATCTACATCATACCAAACATAATCACCAATATCTTTACATCTTGATGAATCTACTTGAACCGCAACACTTACAGTATCTCTGTTTCCAACAACACCAACAAAAAATTCATCGCCTGTTCCCGGATCAACATACCATACCTCTCCTCTGTCTCGAGCAATATTGATATTATCTTCAGTTAAAAATAAACTATACTCAAATAAAAATTCTTCATCGTTTACACCATTACTATCCTCATCCATAAAGTCGATGTAACCATTATTGTTGGCATCTGTTCCAACAAAGAAAGGACTAGTTACATCCAGCGTATCCGGTAAATTATTATCTACAATACTGATATCTCTAATTTGTATTCCGGGAGCGCCTCCTAACATTCTTACAATCAGATTATAGACTACTTCTTCACCAGGACAGATGGTATCCTTATCTGCTCTCTTTTCAACATTGATAAAAACACCTGTATAGTGCGACGGATCCTCATCCGTTACAGTTGGGCCAACCGGCGTACCATTTTCATCAACAGGCTGTCCGACTACAGTAGCTAAATTGGCATACATCATTCTTATTGCATCACCTGTTAAAGTAAGTGTTTCTGTAGCGCCTGCTGCTAAGAATGGAATAGTTCCAATCAAGCCTTCTTTATCATCTGCTACTTGAACATTCTCTAAATCCAACGATCCAGTGTTGGTTACTATGTATGTCCATGTTACAATTTCACCGTCCAAATCCACTAAGATAATTGGACCCGGAGCAACATCCGCATCTTGACCGTTGGTATGTTTTTCAATATCAATACTACAATTACCAACCACCACATTTACTGTTCCCGGATCTGAACTACATCCATTTGATTTTAATACTAATTGATATGTTCCGGCATTCGCCAAGCCAACACCTACAATAATTGGATTTTGTTGATCTGATGTAAATTGATTAGGACCTGTCCATTGGTATTCATCAGCAGTTGCATTTGCAAACAACTTTAAGGTATCTGTACTAGAAACACAAAAAGGCCCATTAGCACTAGGCTCGGGCGTTATAGGTGTTTCATTCATTCTTAATCTAAAACAACCCTTTGCTTGAACACAGCCGTTTAGATAAGTTACTGCTTTATATACTCCAGTATCGGCCAATTGTACATTCGACAAAGTAGGATTTGATTGATCAGAAATAAAACCATTTGGTCCGATCCAATTGATAAGATCATAATCCGTTGCGCTTACGCTAAATGTAAAATTTTCTCCTGAACAAACTGTTTCAATTTGGGTTGGACATATAAATACTGAAACTGTATCCTTAAAAATACAGCTTCCTGAACCTTTCTCTGTGGTGAGTACAAATTGCCATTCAATTTGTTGATCGGTTAAATTCACGGCACTCACCGTTGGATTTGCAATATCGATTTCGCTTAATGCATTAATGTCGGCAATTCCTATAGCCGACCACAAATAAGTATAACCATTTACACCATCTCCAAAACCGATCTGACCGGATTCATTATCACACAAAACCACATCCTTACCGGCATTTAAGTATGGAACCGAACCAATTGCATATCCGAATGTTCCGACCGAATCTTCAATCAACAACAATAAAGGACAGGTAGCAATGGAAGTAGGTAGAATATACTGCTCACTGAATTGGATCGATTGTCCGTTTAAAATGGTGGCAGGCAAATTCTCTTGCACAATTAAGAAATCGCCCGGTGTAAGTGTACCACTGCCATCAATATCATAATATACATCTACTGACGGAGATCCTCCCGGCTGAAAATCACTGCCTACATTCGTCACTTCAAAGGATAAATTGAGATATTCCCCTAAAGTATTTGGTTCCGAATAAGCATCTACTCCACTGAAGTGTAAATCAGCTTGTCCATAAAGCAATGAAGTGCTTAGTAATGTCATTACCAGCACAGATAAACAACTGATCAAATTTCTCATACGACTCATGCATGTATGGTTTTAATTATTACTTGATTGCGATTTTTATCTCGCAGATTTTTATTTCAAAAATGTACTAAAAGCGTAAAATTTAAAATCGGGAAAAATATGTGCGGGGGAGTTATGTCTCAGAACTTTTACTTTATAGTCCTTACAACTATTGGTAATAAGTCCATTATTAGAACTGCACACAATCAGGGAGTTATTATGTATTCCGGAGCTTACTTGCTCACTTACAACAAAATTAAAGGGATTTGAAGCGAAATTATTTTCGCAGTTTAATTGATTAACACAATTTACATGCATTATTGCCCCCTTCATGTTACAAAAATTTGTAGCTTTTGTTCTCTTAATTTATTCTTAAAAAGGGGCTTGAATATTCAAATTTAGTCTTAATTTTTAAAAATTGCTTGAATTTAAACAACTTTATTTAGGTAATATTTAATATGTGCCTAAATAATAAAACGCAATTCATTGATTATCAATAAAATATATTTCTATTTTTATGCTTATTACTGTAAAATTAGGCTATTAATTTGCTGTTAAATCGGCTTTTAGTTTCCTTTTAAAATCTCTCTGCTGATCACTAACTTTTGAATTTCCGAGGTTCCTTCACCAATGGTGCAAAGTTTGGAATCTCTATAGAATTTCTCGGCCGGAAACTCCTTAATGTAGCCATAGCCGCCATGTATTTGAACACATTCCGTAGCATTTCTCACTGCCACCTCAGAGGCATAATATTTTGCAAAAGCAGATTTCTTTGTCAACTTCTCTCCTCTCATCATTAAATCAGCAGCTTGCAATGTCAACAACCTGGCAGCTTCCACTTCGGTAGCCATATCCGCTAACTTAAATGATATCGCTTGAAAGGCGGAAATAGGTTTCCCGAATTGCTCTCTTTCATTGGCATACTTTACGGAGGCTTCATACGCTCCGGTTGCAATTCCAAGACTTAAAGCAGCGATGGAGATTCTTCCTCCATCTAATATTTTCATGGCCTGAACGAATCCATCTCCTTCTTTCCCTAGCATGTTTTCCATCGGAATTCTGCATTCATCAAAAATCATCTCTGCAGTTTCGGAGCAACGCATTCCCAACTTATTTTCCTTTTTTCCGGCGTTGAATCCTTTGGTTCCACGTTCAATAATAAAGGCTGTCATGCCATGGCTGTCCAACAACTCACCTGTTCTGGCAATCAATACGGCCACATCGCCGCTTTTGCCATGAGTGATAAAATTCTTTGTGCCGTTGATCACCCACTCATTCCCATCTCTGCGTGCCACACATTTCATTCTACCCGCATCTGAACCCGTATTCGGTTCTGTCAACCCCCAGGCACCTATCCATTCTGCTGTAGCCAATTTGGGCAAGTATTTTCGCTTTTGAGCTTCATTTCCGAATTTAAGAATGTGATTTGTACATAATGAATTGTGTGCGGCCACTGATAATCCCAATGCTCCATCAATCTTACTGATTTCCTCTAAGGCAGTCACATATTCAAAATATCCTAATCCTGCCCCACCATATTCTTCCGGCACTAAAATTCCCATCAAGCCCAACTCTCCCAATGCTTTTAAAGTATCGACCGGAAAAATTTGCTTTTCATCCCATTCCATCATGTGCGGACGAATATGCTTTTCACCAAAATCTCTGATCATTGAAGCAATCATTTTTTGATTTTCAGTAGGTTGGAAGTTCATACTTAATTTTTTGACAGGTAAATTTATTGAATTTAAACGGCTATACCGCCTTTCGAAACACTTTAAGGTTGAATAATGACCTTAAAATCAGCGCAAAGAAACAAAAGGTTTAGGAAAATGTAATCATGAATTCCATATTTTACTTGTAACAAAGTTTAATAATGGCAAAATCAAAATTCCAGATAGGGAATTAATTTTTGATGCAGTGCCTCATCTACCAGATACAATTTCAGTACATCTTCAGAGGAAGCAAACGGTTTGACCTTTTCTCTATAATTGAGGATTTGTTTGGCCAGCTTTTGGCTGATATAGCTGTGTAATTGAAGTTCTTCTTGCGTAGCCTTATTGATATTAATACGTTTCAAAGAAGTACTATTAAAATCGATATTGGCCATTAGTTTTTCATAAGATTCATTGGTTACTCCAAAAACTTCTTTCAACTGCGATTTACTATAAAATCCACCTAATCCGTCTCTGAATTTTATAATACGGTAAGCCAATTCATCATCGACAATATTCTGTTTAATCAATTGTCGGGCAGTCATTGTATTCAGTTCCAATCGTTGCTTTTCTCTTGAGCCTTGAAGAGTCTCATCGACAATATTTTTAATGGAATCAATTTTAAGGTGTTCGACAAGAGCTGTTTCTTCTTGCCATTCATTGATTGAGGCAATAGAATCATTATGATGTCGTGCCTTCAACAATGCCTCCGCATAGTTGGCTTCAAAATTAGCCAATTGCCTATTACTTACCCATTGTGGCACAAAGTAGTTGTAAGAGGCACACAACACGGCCAAGAAACTAAGAACGATTATACCACGTCTTTCTGAATTTGAAAACTGTACGTAATCTCTCCAATTGTTTTTCATGAAATATCACTTGCTTGGTAGTAAGAGACAAAATCATGGAGTATTCCATAAAAAAACGGAAATATTGTTATTTGCCGGATTTGGCTTTGTTCACCTTTCTTACTCTCACCATATAACGATCCAATTCTTCTTTCACTTTTGGAGATAAGATTACCAATCCAATTACATTCGGGAAGACCATAGCAAAGATCATAGCATCTGAAAAGTCAATTACTGCACCTAAACTAATAGAAGCACCGATCACCACAAATACTAAAAACAATACTTTATAAGTGATATCAACTAACTTACTTTTGCCAAACAGATATTTCCAAGCTTGAAGTCCGTAATACGACCAGGAAAGCATTGTAGATACCGCAAACAATATAACTGCCAAAGTTAGCAACCACGAAAAGCCCGGGATTACCGTATCAAAAGCAGTTGCCGTTAATTCAACGCCCTGAGCTGCCTTTTCTCCATACTCAAAAAAGCCTTCTTTTAAGTTGGTGATTACCAAAACTAAGGCTGTCATCGTACAAATCACGACGGTATCAATAAAAGGCTCTAGTAAAGCTACTACACCTTCACTGGCCGGATATCTTGTTTTAACAGCAGAGTGAGCGATTGCAGCAGAGCCAACGCCTGCTTCATTAGAGAATGCCGCTCTTTGAAAACCGACGATCAACACACCAATAACACCACCTAATGCTGCTTTAGCATTAAAGGCGCCATCCATAATTAATCCAAAAGCTTTGGGTACATAAGCAATGTCCATTACAATAATAAGAATGGCAGCTCCAACATAGATCAACGCCATAAAAGGAACCACTTTTTCCGTAACAGAACCAATCCTTTTGATTCCTCCAATGATGACAACACCCACCACAAATGCCATAATAAAGCCTATTATCAAACCGGCTGCACCACTATCTATGGCAAACCTTTGTGTTATTTGTACGGCAGCTTGATTAGCTTGAAACATATTTCCTCCACCAAAGGACCCACCAATACACATGATCGCAAAAAAGCCGGCCAGTACTTTTCCTAATCCGCCTAATCCTTTTTCTGCCAGTCCTTTTGATAAATAATACATCGGACCGCCGTGCACTATGCCTTCAGGGGTAACTTCTCTATACTTTACACCAAGCGTACATTCCACAAATTTGGAAGCCATGCCTAGCAATCCGGCCAAAATCATCCAAAACGTAGCCCCCGGTCCGCCTAGGGAAATGGCTACTGCGACACCTGCAATATTTCCCAATCCAACTGTGGCGGATAATGCAGCCGTTAATGCTTGAAAATGAGTTACTTCTCCATTCAGTTTTTCTACTTTGATAACTTCAAATATATCTCCTCCCGGTGTTGGATCTCCTTCTGCAATATCGGCACCGTGCTTATCAAAAGTATCATAATCACCCCTAACCACTCTAACAGCTGTTGGAACCAATGTAATGTTTGCAAACTTAAAATATAGCGTAAAAAATAATGCTCCGGCAATTAAAACCATTAATACGAAAGGTACATCATGACCAAGAATAGGAATGGGATAAAATATCTTTCCCCCTACCCAATCGGCAATAGGCTTAAAAAATTTATCAATTCTCTGATCGATTCCTAATTTTTCCGTTTCCTGAGCAAATGTTAAAAGCGGCAACAGAAGCGATGCCATGAGTACAGTTGGTTTTTTCATATTAGATCTTTGAGTAATGGCTTTCTCTTGAAGCGTGAAAATAAGGATATTTTTCAAATGGCTTCAATGAAACTGAGTAGCGATTATAAAGGCAGAAATAAAAAATATTTGTTGGTGATAACACCAACAAGGGCGAGATACAAACGAATTGCCGGATTGAACTAAATGTTTAAGGTAAGTCCGTCGTAGCTTAAATGAACATTTTGAGGCAAATCCTTTTCCACCTCTTGATGCATTCCCATAAAATGACTCATATGAATGAGGTAAGTGGTATCGGCATTCACTTTTTTAACCACCTCCAACGCCTCTTCTAACGTAAAATGAGAATAGTGATGTTTGTGATGTAAAGCATCGATCACAAAAACTTTACTGCCTTTAATCTTTTCCAGTTCCTTTTCTGCAATAAAATTAACATCGGTGATGTACGAAAATGAGCCAAATCTGAATCCTAAAACAGGCATTTTACCATGCATACCCTCAAGCGGTATAACATGAATTGACCTCACTTGAAAATTTTCTGTTCCGATCAAATTCAGATTGATCAAAGGGATACCCGGATAGCTGCTACCAAATATATAGGGATATTCAGCTTTTAGTCTTTCTGTAGTGAACTCATTCGCATACACATCAATCACTTTTTTCTGGAGATAATTGATGGGACGAACGTCATCCAATCCGGCGATATGGTCCTTGTGGGCATGCGTAAACAATACGGCATCAATGTCTTCAATGCCTTCTCTTAACATTTGTGCTCGGAAATCAGGACCGGTATCGACCACCAGTTTTGTACCTTCCTGTTCTACATATATAGATGTTCTGGTTCGCTTGTCTTTTGGGTCTTTTGATTCACATACCGCACAGTGGCAACCGATGATCGGAATACCTGTTGAAGTACCTGTACCTAAAAAAACAACTTTCATTCTTACTGTGACCTTAAGATTATCGAACAACCGGCTAATGATACAACAATTTTAATTTTTCACATCCCATTTACTTTTGACATTCGTTAATAAAATGGAATGATTATTGGTTAAATCTCCAATATTGCATCAAATCCAGTATTATTGTTATTACAAGTACATTCAATATGAGTCTTTTACTTAATGCTTTTTTGAGTTTGTCGTTATTTTTTAGTTCACATGCTTTTCATCCTTTACATGTGAGTGTTTGTGAGATGAAACACGTTCCTGAAAAAGAATGGCTGGAAGTAACCATCAAAATATTTGCCGATGACTTTCAAGACGTGTTGGAAGAAAGAACCGGCATCAATACACACTTAGGTTTGCCTGATGAGCATGAAAAAGCCAATGAACTAATCAGTGACTATTTACAGGAAAAAATTCACATCATAATAAATGGTCAAGATCGAGAACTAAAATTCGTTAATAAAAAAGTTGAAGATGTAGCGACTTGGTGTTATTTATATGTACCCGATGTTAAATCAATCAATTCTATTGAAATTTCGAATGCCGTAATGGTTCATTGGTTCAATGATCAGGTAAATGTGACCCATATTGATTGTAACGACAAGTTAAAATCTACCTTCTTTTCGAAAGATCGGGTAAAAGAACAATTTGTTTACAAGTAACTGAATTTCGGAGTGGTGCGTTGCCTATCAAATACCCGTATGCCATTTGGTCTGTATCCACTGAAATTCAAACAAAATGCCAACCATTTCAATGTATTCCTTTGTAGGATATTCCACGCCAACCATTGCAATTTTAGGTGACCACAACTCTTTAAATGGTGCAGCAACGTGGGCTTTTACCAATACATTCCCTAATACATTTGGCAATGGAAAGAGAGTAGCGGAATTCCCTCTAATGACATACTCCACTCTATTCTCCGGAAAAACAGTCCAGGAGACCATATTTTCAGGAATTTGATAGGGTAAACTATAGATGGCTTCCGTTCCGATGATCGCAGGTCCATTCAACTCCGCACAGTTCAAATGAAAAACATCTTGTCTGTTGATCACGACATCATCCTCAATAAAAAGCTTACCTCCACATTCAATCCTAACCCTGCCACTTTCTTCCGCATTGATTTTCGCTCCTGATCTTATTTTCAAATAACTGCCTGCTTTCACGACAATTTCAGCCCCTTCATAGAGATGGATGATGGCGCTGCTATCAATAATCAAACCTCCGCTGTTGATGATCAGTGATCGATCACTGAGTAGGTTGGTTTCATTTTTCAAAGTCAAAACGCGTTGATCCTTAACGATATAGGATCTATGTAAATTGATAAAGCGACTCCAGGTTTGATCACTTTTACTGATAACTATAGGTTGCTCTGAAATAACATATCTAGCCAGATTGGTATTTTGAATATTTTGATGGGCATTTTGAATTTCAGTAGAATGCAAAGTTTTACCGGGATTAGAGGCATGCATTAATCCTTCTCCCGGGCAAACATTGCAGTGTCCTGCACTAAAATCAACCGTATGCCCTAACTCATGCATTAAAGCTCTTGACAAGCCATCAATGATGTTATCCGTCATTTGTCGCTTGGAGCAACATTCCTCCGGTGTTCCTTGAAATTGGCAACCCCCTTCAAAATCATCTTTGCACACCTTACAGTTCATTAAATGGCTGTACTTTAAGAATTGGCTTCTCATATGTACTCTTTGCTCTTTATCCAATGATTGCTCCGGCCTTTCCGAACAATCTTGAATATGAAATCTGCCGGAAGGATTGGCACATTCCTTATTGACAATAAATGGAATGTATTCTTGACCATCTTCCGTGAAAAATATATTGATGGCGGGTAAAATATTGGGATCTCTGTTGATTTTTTGACTGAGTGGATTAAGATACCAATTGCCATTGTACTCGTCATTTGGACATCTGTACTGTAATCCTGTTGGAGGACATACCGGATTGTCCTTGTTATCCTGAAAATCCTGGCAATCCCAATTGTCCCAATATTCGGTTTGA
This sequence comes from Bacteroidota bacterium, assembly GCA_020436175.1. Classification (GTDB taxonomy): domain Bacteria; phylum Bacteroidota; class Bacteroidia; order Chitinophagales; family JADIYW01; genus JAGQYH01. Next base: position 1,085 of record JAGQYH010000063.1, on the reverse strand, counting down.
TTAAAACTTAGAATTTCTCCTATCTGAAAACGGATCTTAGCATCTTTGATATATTCATAATCGCTTCCCGATTTTTTAGGATAACAATTGTTGGTTCCATAACAATCAGGGTTTCGTATGGGAGCATTGTGCTCTAAAGAACCATTCATCCAATTTATTGCGCTTTGCAAAACAAACAAATGGTCCGGATTATCTTTATCGAAACCTCCTTGTCCATCATCATTCCGTAATAAAATTAAATTGATGCGTAGTACAACAGGCTCTTCCGGCACAAAAGAAAATGAGGATGATTGATCTTGCGCACTTACCGTCGAAAGTAAGCTTTGAAATAAAATGAAAATACAGATAGTTAATCCATTCCGGCACATGCACTAAAGCTAAAACATTTTTAATTGTTCGTCTTTCAAAAGTTTAAAAGACCTCCGGTGATAGGGTGAAGGACCATGTTGCCTTATAGCTTCTCTGTGTTTTACGGTTGGGTATCCCTTATTCTTATTCCAATGATAAGCGGGATATTCTTCGTGTAATTGTTGCATGATCTCATCACGATAGGTTTTGGCCAAAATGGATGCTGCCGCAATCTCATTGAATTTACTATCGCCCTTTACCACACATTCAAAAGGAACTTCTTTATAAGGCTTGAAGCGATTTCCATCCACAATGATGAATTCAGGTTTTAACTTCATTTGATCAATGGCCAAATGCATCGCTTTAAACGAGGCATTTAAAATATTTATCTCGTCTATTTCAGTTTGATCTAAAATACCAACACCAAAAGCCAATGCCGCATCCTCAATAACCGATCTCAATTCATTGCGATGTTTTTCAGATAATTGTTTGCTGTCATTCAACAAAGGATGGCTAAAACCCTTTGGCAATATTACTGCACCGGCCACCACCGGCCCTGCTAGTGGTCCGCGACCGGCTTCATCACAACCGCAAATGAGTTTTTCAGAAAGTGGGTGGTTGATTGGCATTCGGTTGTTCGGTTGTTCGGTTGTTCGGTTGTTCGGTTGTTCGGTTGTTCGGTTGTTCGGTTGTTCGGTTGTTCGGTTGTTCGGTTGTTCGGTTGTTCGGTTGTTCGG
>JAGQYH010000062.1 GCA_020436175.1 Bacteroidota bacterium | reverse complement strand
GATCGGCGAAATTTTCAATATGATTGACCGGTAATCTGGCATCGGCGGCTACCATCCCTTCAAACTTTGAACCGATCACTTCCCAAAATTGAAAACCATAACCGGTTCCGTTAAAGTGGTAATAATTGGCACCTGTACCCCCGGGGAATCTTAGTATGTTTGGATTTAGTTTGTTGGTAAAATCCGTGCAACTTTGCAATAAGTGATAATCTTTCAGCGGTAAAGGCATACCCACATAAATGGAGTCAGTAGTAGCACCGCATACTTCCATCATAAATCCTCCGTTGAATCCGAAAAGATCTTCTTTTACCGTTGTCGGAGAGGTAAAATCTTGTGGTGTTAATGTTTGAGAATAGGCAATATTATGCAGTAGAGCAATACATAATAACAACAGACCTATCCTTCTCAGATGGGTAATAATCATGGGGTTTGGGTTTTATGTTTCTTAACTAGTTTTACCTAGTTGATTTTAAAAATAGTGCAAAAAGTTTGTTTTCGCCACTAATTGTCTCAAAGGGAAAGGTTAAATTTATGTAGTATTCATCCCTTTAACTAAGGGACATGACTTTAACAGCTAATAAGCAATTTACAAAATTGCTTAGTCACATTTATTTGATTTCACTTTAAAAAGGAAGATCGTCGTTATCTTCATCCAAAGGAATCAAATCTACTTCTGAGATAGGTGGTGGAGGTACATTATTTGAAGCAGCTTGATTGACACCGGTAATTTTCCAAGCTTCCAAATTGGTGAAATAGCTTACAGAACCGTTCTTTTCCCATTTTCTGCCTTTGATGTTAAAAGTTACTTTAATGGTGTCATTAATTTTGAAAGCATCCAATTCGCTGCATTTATCTTGATTCAATTGAAATTTAATGCAGTTGATAAATTCTTTGCCATAGGCTTCTTCAACAATTTCTATCACAAATTCTCTTTTTCTAAATCTGTCAGAAACTTGCTGTGTATCGTATTTCTCTATTAGTTTGCCTTCAATGTCAAAATTCATATCGTCATTAATTTTTGGAAGTGAGCGGATAAAAGTAAGGGATATTATTCAGACGATTAAATTTAAAATTCGGCTTAATGTAGTAATAACTGTTTCGGATGCTGACTTTTTAAAATAGAAAATTTTAGATTTGATGTTCAATTAAATTGAATTGGTGAAGGAATATCTAATAAATGGTTTTGTCGACCCAAAATTCGAAAAGGTTAGAAAAGTCTTTATAGAAAATTTTGAAAAGCGAGACGAATTAGGGGCGGCTTGTGCTGTTTTTATCAATAATGAATTAGTAATTGATCTTTGGGGTGGTTTTATAGACGCCAAAAAAACCAAACCATGGCAAGAGCATACTAAAGCCTTGGTTTTTTCTTCAACAAAGGGATTTTCATCGTTGGCTTTTGCTACTTTACATTCGAAAGGTCTGTTTGATTTTGATGATAGAGTTTGCAAACATTGGCCTGAGTTTGCTCAAAATGGCAAGGAGAAGATTACTATCAGGCAATTACTCGCACATGAAGCCGGTTTAATGGTAATCGATAAAATGATCTCATTAAAGAAATTAGGCGATAAAGAAAAACTGGCCGATATTTTAGCAGAACAACAGCCCCATGCTAAAGCCATTGGAAGGAAAGCCTACCACACTTGGACAATTTCTCTTTATCAAAGTGAGCTGGCACGCAGGATTGATCCATTGAAGCGATCTATAGGAACTTTATTTTATGATGAGATAGCGAGTCAGTTAAATGCCGACTTTCACATCGGAATTCCATTTAACATTGAAGATGAGGAAATTGCAGAAATAATAGCAGTAGATCCATTGAATACGCTTAAGCATAAAAGCGAAGAAATTCCATTGAAACTAATCTTTAACTTTTTGAATCCTTTTTCTTTTGCAACGCGTTCCTTTTTGAATCCGCCATTGGCCATGTCACCCCGATTATTGAACGCCAGAAAAATTAAAGATTTGGAAATTGGTTCTGCCAATGGTATCGGAACGGCAAGAGCTATGGCTAAAATATATGGTGAATTTGCTGCCGGAGGTACAACTCTTGGCTTAGATGCAAAGACAATTAAAGCATTGGAGCATTTTCCGGATAATAAGAACAATGGTAAGGAAGATATGATTTTAAAAGAAAATCTAATCTTTTCTTTAGGACTAGAGAAGCCCAGTTCTTTCTTTAATTTCGGAAGCAATAATAGAGCTTATGGACACCAAGGAGCAGGCGGATCGGCAGCCTTTGCAGATCCTGAACTAAAACTGGGTTTTGCATACAATATGAATCGAATGGGCACCAGTGTTGCCAATGATCCTAGAGAAAAAGCACTTAGAGAAGCAGTTTACCAATGCTTATAGATACCAATCCCTTCATTTGATCGTTGCTAAGTTTGAATGGGATAGCTGAAATCATTACGTTTGTTGGTGTTGTCATGAATTGATTGGATTTTAGTTGAATTCGAAAGTGAAAAAAAATAACTAATTTCACCGTGCATTCGTAAGTTTCCCCTTTTACATATGAATAGATTGTTTGAAGTTTACAATAGATGAGAAGATTAAAAGCTTTAGTTAAACTTTTTTCCTTGATGATCTTAATGAGTATTTTAGGATTGAAAGTAAGCGTAGCACAACAAAATGTTGGTATTGGAACGTTAACTCCAAATCCTAATGCACTTTTAGAATTAGTGTCAAATGATAAAGGGTTTTTGGTACCAAGAATAGACGATACGCAACGAGCGGCATTGGCATTAACGTTAAACAATACTTCCGATAGAGGTTTATTAACTTATGATTTGACAGAGAAACTGTTCTATTTTTGGGACGGAACAGCTTGGATTCCTTTTCCCGGTGGAAGTGGTGGCACCGACGATCAATTGTTGGCGATTGATGTAGCAACCAACTTATTGTCGATTGAATCCGGGAATAGTGTTGATTTGTCGCCTTATTTAGATAATACAGATGATCAAGTTATCACTAATTTTTCATGGGATTCATTAACTCAAGAATTGACGATCTCAATTGAGGACGGTAATACACAAACCGTTAGTATTCCATTTGCTTCAGTTGGCAATACCGACGATCAAGCCATAAGCATTAGCAATGATACCATTTATTTAGAAGACGGTGGATTTGTGGTGTTGCCCGGTGGAGTAGTGGATACCGACGATCAAACTTTAACGGTAACCAACCAATCATCCGACAGTGTCAGCATTCAAATAGCAGATGGCAACGAAGTGACTTTCAACATCGAAGATGCAGATGCCGATCCAACCAATGAATTACAGGATTTGATTCAAATAAGCGATACCAGTTTTGTGATCTCCGGCACCAATGACACGATTGTAATTAACAGTTCCGCAGGAACGGACGATCAGATCATCAGCATCAGCAATGACACCATCTATTTGGAAGATGGCGGATTCGTAGTATTGCCGGGAGGAGTGGTAGATACCGACGATCAAGCCATTAGCATCAGCAACGATACCATATATTTAGAAGACGGTGGATTTGTGGTACTGCCAAGCGGAGCTGTGGACACCGATGATCAAACCTTAACCGTAACCAGCCAATCATCTGATAGTGTCAGTATTCAGATAGCGGATGGCAACGAAGTGACTTTCAACATAGAAGATGCAGATGCCGATCCAACCAATGAGTTACAGGATTTAATTCAATTAAGCGATACCAGTTTTGTGATTTCCGGTACTAATGATACAATTGTGATTAACAGTCAACCTGGAACAGACGACCAGATCATCAGCATCAGCAATGACACCATCTATCTGGAAGATGGAGGATTCGTAGTGTTGCCGGGCGGTGTAGTCGATACCGATGACCAAGCCATTAGCATTAGCAACGATACCATTTATTTAGAAGATGGTGGTTTTGTAGTATTACCCAGCGGAACGGTGGACACGGACGATCAAACTTTAACCGTAACCAATCAATTATCCGATAGTGTCAGCATTCAAATAGCGGATGGCAATGAAGTGACCTTCAACATAGAAGATGCAGATGCCGATCCAACCAATGAGTTACAGGATTTAATTCAATTAAGCGATACCAGTTTTGTGATTTCCGGTACTAATGATACAATTGTGATTAACAGTCAGGCAGGTACAGACGACCAGATCATCAGTATCAGTAATGACACCATCTATTTGGAAGATGGCGGATTCGTAGTGTTGCCGGGCGGTGTAGTTGATACCGACGATCAAGCCATTAGCATCAGCAACGATACCATTTATTTAGAAGACGGTGGTTTTGTTGTATTACCAAGTGGAACGGTTGACACGGACGATCAAACCTTAACGGTAACCAACCAATTATCCGATAGTGTCAGCATTCAGATAGCGGATGGCAATGAAGTGACCTTTAACATAGAAGATGCAGATGCCGACCCAACCAATGAGTTGCAGGATTTGATCCAATTAAGCGATACCAGCTTTGTGATCTCCGGTACAAATGATACGATTGTGATTAACAGTCCGGCAGGAACGGACGATCAGATCATCAGTATCAGTAATGACACCATCTATTTGGAAGATGGCGGATTCGTAGTTTTGCCCGGTGGTGTGGTCGATACAGACGACCAGGTCATTAGCATCAGCAACGATACCATATATTTAGAAGACGGTGGATTTGTTGTACTACCAAGCGGAATCGTTGACACTGACGATCAAACCTTAACCGTAACCAACCAATCATCCGACAGTGTTAGCATTCAAATAGCAGATGGCAACGAAGTGACTTTCAACATCGAAGATGCGGATGCCGATCCAACTAACGAATTACAGGATTTAATCCAATTAAGCGATACCAGCTTTGTGATCTCCGGTACCAATGATACCATTGTTATTAATAGTCCGGCAGGAACGGACGATCAGATCATCAGCATCAGCAATGACACGATATATCTGGAAGATGGCGGCTTTGTGGTATTGCCTAGCGGAACTGTTGACACTGACGATCAAACCTTAACGGTAACCAACCAGTCATCTGATAGTGTCAGCATTCAGATAGCGGATGGCAACGAAGTGACCTTCAACATAGAAGATGCCGATGCCGATCCAACCAATGAGTTGCAAGATTTGATTCAATTAAGTGAAACCAGTTTTGTGATCACCGGTACCAATGATACGATTGTCATTAACAGTCCGGCCGGAACGGACGATCAAATTATTAGTATCAGCAACGATACCATTTATTTAGAAGATGGCGGTTTTGTCGTACTACCTAGTGGAACCGTTGATACTGACGATCAAACCTTAACGGTAACCAACCAATCATCCGATAGTGTCAGCATTCAAATAGCGGATGGCAACGAAGTGACTTTCAATATAGAAGATGCTGATGCCGACCCAACCAATGAGTTACAGGATCTGATCCAATTAAGTGATACCAGTTTTGTGATCACCGGGACTAATGACACGATTGTGATTAACAGTCCGGCAGGTACTGACGACCAGATCATCAGTATCAGTAATGACACGATCTATTTGGAAGATGGCGGATTTGTGGTTTTACCGGATCTGTATGATCATGATTGGTATAAAATGGGAACAACCAATGCTCCGGATGATATTAATGATACCATTTGGACAGAAGGGGTGGTAGTGATTGGAACCAATTCAGGTGCGGTAATTGGAGATACCATAAATACCGCATTGATTGTAGATGGAAATATATTACCTACAGTTTGTGGCGCATTTGATTTAGGGTCACTTTCGTATAAATGGAGACAACTATTTGTTACATCTGTAGCTGGCTTCTATGCTTGTTCTGATAAAAGTTTGAAAAGAAACATAAAAGATATAGGCTATGGCTTAGACCATATTCTAAAACTAGAGGCAGTAAAGTACCAATGGAGGGATAGTGTTAATTTAGGATTGAATTTTGAGTTAGGGCTTATTGCCCAGGATGTGTATAGAATCATACCAGATATAGTTCATGTACCGGATAGAACTATTGAAAATGATGTATATTCAATTTCATACCTAGAATTTATACCAATCCTCATCCAGGCCATTCAAGATCAACAAAGAATAATTGATGATCAACAATCTCAAATTGATGCATTAGAAACGGAGAATCAAAACATGGAAAACTTTAAGGCTGAATTGGACAATATTCGATCTGAAAATAACGCATTAAAGTATCGTTTAGAGAACATTGAAGAATTTATGAGACACCTTAAACAAGAGGTTAATAAGGAATAGATAATAATTTATCAACATAAAAGTAAGGGGCTGTATTTATACGGCCTCTTTTTTATTGCAACCACTTTAAAATATATATTATAAAGTTATATTTGTTAAAAATTAAACCAAACTCACTAAACATTAATCTATGAGTAGATATTTTACAAAGTTGTTTTTTGTCGTAGGATTATTATTGCTTACTCAAATTTCTTTTGCTCAAACTACAGTTTCAGGTACAATTACCGATGAAAATTCAGAAGAAACGCTAATTGGTGCTAACGTTACTGTTAAAGGAGAACTGATTGGTACTGTGACCGATTTTGATGGAAATTTCTCCATTACCGTAGATTTGGAACCTCCTTTTATTTTGGTGTTTTCATACATAGGTTATGCTTCTAAAGAAGTTGAAATTACCGGAAGTCAGGCGGGTTTGGCCATTACATTGGCTGAAGAAGGAATTTTGGTTAACGAAATTGTAGTTTCTGCTTCAAGAGTGGAAGAGCGAATTTTGGAATCTCCGGTAACGATCGAGAAAATGGATCCTATCGCTATCAAGCAAGCGGCCACTGCAGATTATTATGATGCTATTGCCAATCTAAAAGGTGTTCAATCCACTTCAGGTAGTTTGTCAATTACTTCTATCAATGCAAGAGGATTTGGTTCAATCAGTAACACGCGTTTTGTTCAGTTGATGGATGGTATGGATAATGCTGCGCCTTTATTGAACTTCCCAACAGGAAACATTGTGGGTATCTCAGAATTGGATATTCATAGTGTGGAATTGATACCGGGTGCGGCTTCCGCCCTTTATGGTGCTAACGCCTTTAACGGTATCTTGTTAATGAAGAGTAAAAATCCATTTGATTATCAAGGATTTAGTGCACAAATCAAAACAGGTTTAACAAATGCCAATAATTTTGATAGTCCTAAACCATATAATACACTATCAGCTAGATATGCAAAAGCATTTGCCAATAACAAGTTAGCTATTAAAGCCAATATCTCTTACTTAAGAGCAACAGATTGGAAACCAGATGATTATACGCATGCAAGACAATTATCGGAAGAACCTAATAACACCAAACCTGGAGAGGATTCTTTCGATGGATTAAATACTTATGGTGATGAACAACAAATTTTTGTTCCATCTTCTTTTTACGCCGGACTTCTAGCACCTAACTATGCTGAGAATGCCGAACTTTTAGGTGCTTTAGCACCGGATGATGCAGATTTAACCGTTGAAGGTTTAACTACTTCTTTAATGAAATTACCTGCAGCTGATATCAGAAGAACAGGTTTCAAAGAAGAAGATCTAATCAACAACAGGGCCAGCAGTTTTAAAGTAGATGGAGCCATTCATTACCGACCTAATGATAAGCTGGAACTTTCGTATTCTTATAGAAGAGGTTCAGGTGATGGTGTTTATCAAGGAAGTGAGCGTTATGCTTTGAGAGGTTTATCTCAACAATTTCATAAGTTCGAATTTTCAGGCGATGAGTTTTTTGTAAGAGCCTATACTTCTATTACTGATGATGGTGATTCTTACAACTTGGCTGCATTGGGAGCTTATGTTAATGAAGCATTGATCCCAACAGCTCCAAGAACACCTGAAAATGCTCCAGGTATTGATCCGGAATTATATGGCACTAGCTGGTTGACACATTATTTAGGTGCTTACGGTCTTCTAGGTTTATTATACACTGATTTTAATGGTGAAAATATTTCTGAATCTGATCAGATCATGGCAGAAAGAATTGCCAGACAAGTGGCAGATGGCGTGATTACCAACAGCAATGATGCTTTATTGGTAAACCTTTTAAGAAGTGTGATCGGTACGAACGAAGTAGTAGCACAACCTGGATCGGAGGAATATGCGGCTACTGTTGAGGCAGTAAAAGAAAGATTATTACCAAATGGTGCCGGATTTATTGATAACTCAAGATTATACAACGTAGAATTCAATTATAACTTCAAGAACTTGTTCGATATTTTCGATATGCAAGTAGGAGGTCAATGGAGACAGTATGACTTGTTTACCAATGGTACGGTATTCTTAGAAGATCCGGACGGTGATGGCGTAAATGAAAGAATTCACATCAATGAATATGGTGCTTACATCCAAATTGGTAAAAAATTCTTTGATGAGCGATTAAAGTTACAAGCTTCTGCTCGTTACGATAAAAATGAAAACTTCAAAGGACAGATTTCTCCGAGAGTGTCAGTGGTGTATTCTGCAGGTGAAAAGAAGATGCATAATATTAGGGCATCTTACCAAACAGGCTTTAGAAACCCGGCTACACAAGATCAATATATTTTCTTCCCAAGTAGTGCCGGTACTTTGATTGGAAGTGTTGAAGCCAATGCAGCTCCTTTTGGAATTCACAATGGCGGCGCTTATACTACTTCTTCTTTGGCAGCTGCTCGTGCAGCCAACGATCCAAGTTTATTAGTGGTAGCGGATATTCCTTATGTTCAACCTGAAAAACTAACTTCTTTTGAATTAGGGTATAAAAGTGTGGTAGCCAAGAAATTGTTGATCGATTTTAACAGTTACTTCAGCATTTACAGAGACTTTATGGTAGAGCAAACAGTGGCTGTGAAAACAGGTGTAACCGTTGCCGGTGTTTACTATCAAGGTGTTGACAATGTGTTCGCCGGTGATTTTGGTCCTAGTGGAACAGCTACTTCTGCTGCCTTATTCAGACCAACTTTAAATGCACCTGGTAAAATTAAATCATTTGGTGGTGGATTGGGCTTAGCGTATAAATTACCAAAAGGATTTAGAATTACAGCTAGCTATAACTACGACGATTTTACCTATAATAAAGCTGAATTTTCTGAGGATTTTTCACCTCAGTTTAACTTAGGTAAACACAAATGGCAAGCTTCATTAAGCAATCAGGATATCGTAAAAGGATTTGGTTTTGATTTGTCTTATAGATGGACATCAGATACTTACTATGAAAGTAGTTTTGCTGTTGCTACTATTCCTCACTATGGTGTGTTAAATGGTCAGATCAGCTATAAAATACCAAGAATCAAAACGATCATGAAAGTAGGAGGTCAGAATTTACTACGTAAAGAATACCAAACTAACCCTGGTGGTCCAACTATTGGATGGCAATATTATGTTGGTTTCACGTTTGACCAATTATTTGATAAGTAAAATATTTTAATAAATAATATATTTGAGGGAAGACCGGTGACAACTGATCTTCCCTTTTTTATTTATGCCCCTAACCGAATCGCTTCAAATGAGGAAAAGAGAAGACCAAGTAATTAAACTAGCCAATACACATTTAGGTAGCTTTGAAAATATAGCCATTATTCCGTCGATCTCCTTAAAATCGATCATGAGTATTTCAAAGATTTTTCCGGAAGTCAACCTATCAAAGGAAAATCTATGGGTGGCCGGTAGTTTAAATCAAATGGAGAAAGCCTTCGTTATTACCAGTGATAACGTGTATGTCATCATCAATAAGCAACCTATGAAGGCAGCCTTAAGTGATCGTAATGCTATTCAGCAATTGTTGCAAAGTTCAACGATGGAGCAATCTGTTTCCAATGGTATCATTTCATTTATTAATGCCATTGATGATAGACGACCGGCAGATGAAACCGGTACACTCAATTTAGATAGTTCGTCATTTGATGACTTCGTTTCCAAGATGAAAGAATTAGGAAAGGTAATTGAGGAGAAGGCTAATCAGGTCGTTAAAAATAAGCACACCTCCCAATCTGCCAAAACCACAACGCCAGAATCAGAAACAATGGATTTTATTATTGATGCTGACTATCTAAACCTTTTAAAAGAAGAAGGTGATAAGTTGTATGAAATGATTCACCCTTTAAATAGTGATAAATCTTTCATGGATGCATTGCGTAAATCTTTGTCTACTTCTGATGCCTTAAAAGAAGAATTTAAAACAGAACATGTTGTTTTACAAGATATCATCAAAATATACAATTTATGCGATACTAAGCCAACGGAAATCAAAGAAATAAAGGCTAAATATAGTTTGGCTTATCTTTTTGAAAGGTTACAAGGCAAGGATATGGTTGAGTTATTGTCGGTGGCAAGGATCAATGAAATGGTGGCTAATGACAAATTCAATGAAGGGATCAATAAGATTAAGGAAGCTAATTATTTAAAATTGCCTGCCGAGTACAAAGAGCAATTGTTGCTTCCTTCACTTTTATCCAGACTAAAACATCCGCTTTTCGAAAAATGTGTGGCCCATTACATCCGATATGCCAATATTATTATGAAGGCTGACGGGCAAATTTCTGAAGAAGAGGAAAAAGTTTTGAAAACAATTAATCGTCTTTGTACCAAACCCAAAGTTAATCTGAGTGGTGTAAAGCAGTCTGAAGTGCCGGAAGGTGAAACGTTGGAAGATGTAATGAAGGAGTTAAATGAATTGATTGGGTTAACAAACATAAAAGAAGATGTTGCTTCGTTAACCAACTTTCTAAAAATTCAAAAGTTACGACAAGATCAAGGGTTAAAAAGTACTGACCGAACCTTACATGCCGTTTTCATGGGACCTCCTGGCACCGGTAAAACCACGATAGCAAGGTTAGTAGCCCGTATTTATAAGCATTTGGGATATTTGGAAAATGGTCATTTGGTTGAAACAGACAGAGCAGGATTAGTCGCAGGTTATATTGGTCAAACAGCTATCAGAGTGGATGAGGTAGTGAACAGTGCGATTGATGGGGTATTGTTCATTGATGAAGCATATGCTTTAAGCAGAGGGGATAATGGTCGGGATTTTGGTAATGAAGCAGTAGAAACGCTTTTGAAGAGAATGGAAGATCATAGGAAGGATTTGGCTGTTATAGTGGCGGGTTATCCTAATGAAATGGAAGATTTTATCAGTTCCAATCCCGGATTGAAGTCCA
>JAGQYH010000061.1 GCA_020436175.1 Bacteroidota bacterium | reverse complement strand
TTGCCGGAGGTAAATTAATGAGTGCTGTGGCGATGTTAATGGTCACCAATGAAGCTAAGCCCAATTATTTGCATGAACTTTGGAATAACAACGACAGTGAATATGCCAAAGGAAGAACCACCGCTATTATTGATATAATCAGTCAGAAGTTTACGATTGCCATTGTTTTGCTAGCCGTTGTTGGCTTTTTATTTTGGTATTTCAATAGTGGCTTTAGCAAGGCGTTGGAAGTTTTTACAGCTATCTTGATTGTAGCATGTCCTTGTGCACTGGCCTTGGCAACACCATTCACGTATGGCAATGCATCGAGATTATTGGGTAAGGTGGATATTTATCTCAAAGACGCTTCGATTGTTGAGCAATTTAGCCAAATTAAAAACATCATATTTGACAAAACCGGCACTTTAACTAAAAGAGACGCTACAGAGGTTATCTACCAAGGTGAAACACTGAATACTGCAACCCAACAGGATATCAAGGCGATTACCTCTTGCTCATTGCATCCGTTAAGTAAATTTCTGGCTAACCATATTAATGTTTCAGTTAGGGATGCGGCAATCGAACATTATGAAGAAATAACCGGAAAGGGAATTAGTGCAGCTATTGGCAAAAACAGTTATTGTATTGGTTCGCGGCAGTGGTTGGAAGAAAATGGTATTTGGGTGACGGATACTATCGACAATGGCAGAAGTAGCGTTTATGTTGGCAGCAATGGCCGTTATATGGGCTGTTTTGAGTTTAGCAACATTTATCGCGAGCATATCTTGGATGATCTTAAGTTATTAAGTAAATCGTACAATGTTTCTATTGTTTCCGGCGATGGCAACTATGAAGAGCGATTTCTTAAACAATCTTTGGTGGATAACATCTCCATGGAATTTAACCAATCACCCGCCGATAAATTTAAATTTGTCAGAACAATGAGAAAAAACCAGGGAGGCAAGGTGATGATGTTTGGCGATGGTATCAATGATGCCATTGCTTTGAAAGAAAGTGATATTGGGGTGGCGGTAACAGAGGATACGGGAAGTTTTACACCAAATTCAGATATAATTATGCATGCCAAAAGTTTAAAAAAGCTCACCAACATTCTAACCTACGGAAAGGATTGTAATCGGGTATTGTATGGATGTTTGGTCGCCTCCATCATTTACAATTTGGTCGGATTAGGATTTGCCTTTACAGGCTTACTTTCTCCCTTTGTTGCTGCCGTATTAATGCCGCTCAGCTCCGTTTCTGTAGTGGTTATAGCCGTTGGGTTAACCAATTATTTTGCACATAAAAGAAATATTGTTCAATGAACATTTTGATCATCTTGATAGGAGCCAGTTTGATTGTAGCAGTGCTGTTCTTAGCGGCGTTCATTTTTGCTGTAAAAAAGGGCCAGTACGATGATACTTACTCCCCCGCACATCGAATTTTATTTGAAAACACCATTAAACCAAAAACAAAAGATCAAACCAATGAAAAGTAAGTTTATGTCAGTTAACAATTATATCAAAGAGACAACTGATTTTCGTCAGTATATATCAGTAAATCTATCTTTTATTTTACCGTCAAATAACAACAACCATGGGATTAGAGCAATTTAAGTATGATAATAAGATCGTTAAATACTTTCTGATCGCCACCATCATTTGGGGCGTAGTGGGTATGTTGATGGGCGTTTTGGTGGCTCATCAGATTTATATTCCTGCCGTAAATTTGAATTTTTCAATGACCACATTTGGTAGAACTCGTCCGATCCATACCAATGCCATTATTTTCGCCTTCGTCGGTAATGGAATGTTTACCGGTATTTATTATTCCATGCAGCGGATTTTAAAGGCGCGGTGCTTTAGCGATAAACTGTCATGGTTCAACTTTTGGGGTTGGCAAACCATAATTGTAGCTGCTGCCGTGACGCTTTCACTGGGTTTTACCACTTCTAAAGAATATGCGGAGTTAGAATGGCCCATTGATATTATGATTGCCGTAGTGTGGTTATCATTCGGCGCCAACATGATCGGAACCATATTAAAAAGAAGAGAAAGACATTTATATGTTGCCATTTGGTTTTACATCGCCACGTTTGTTACCGTTACCGTCTTGCATGTAGTGAATTCTATCAGTATGCCGGTATCGTTGTTCAAAAGCTATCCGGTTTATGCCGGCGTGCAGGATGCTCTGATCCAGTGGTGGTACGGCCACAATGCAGTGGCGTTCTTTCTTACCACGCCTTATCTGGGCTTGATGTATTATTACTTACCCAAGGCGGCTAACCGTCCGGTGTATTCGTACAGGCTGTCCATTATTCACTTTTGGGCATTGATTTTTATTTACATTTGGGCAGGTCCTCACCATTTATTGTTTACCGCTTTACCGGGTTGGACACAGGCATTAGGGGTTGTTTTTTCCGTGATGTTGATCGCACCGAGTTGGGGAGGGATGTTAAATGGTTTACTAACACTTCGAGGCGCTTGGGATAAAGTACGGGAAGATCCGGTCTTGAAATTTTTGGTGGTGGCGGTAACCTGTTATGGTATGGCCACATTTGAAGGGCCGATGATGTCGATCAAGAGCGTAAATGCTATTTCGCACTATACCGATTGGACGATAGGACACGTTCACATTGGAGGCTTGGGATGGAACGGATTCCTAACTTTTGGTATGTTGTATTGGTTGGTGCCTAAACTTTGGCAAACCAAGTTGTATTCAACCAAATTGGCCAATGCCCATTTTTGGGTGGGCACAATAGGTATTGTGTTTTATGCTGTACCATTATATTTTGCAGGATTCACCCAAAGTTTAATGTGGAAGCAATTCACGGAAGCCGGTATGTTGAAATACCCGAACTTTCTGGATACGGTTACCCAAATTAAACCGATGTATATGTTAAGAGGTATTGGAGGAACGATCTTCTTCTTGGGTACATTCATCATGATCTATAACTTATGGAAAACAGCTAAACAAGGCGAGTTTTTGGCAGAGGAAGAAGCAGAAGCGATGGCGTTGGAAGGTCCTCAACCTAAAGTTCACGGTCACTGGCACAGATGGATCGAAAGCCGTTCTTTAAAATTGACTGGTTTGGCGTTGGTCGCTATTTTGATCGGTGGTATGATAGAGATCATACCAATGTTTGCCATCAAATCTAATATACCGACTATCGCCAGTGTAACGCCTTATACTCCATTAGAATTGGAAGGCAGGGATATTTATATCAGAGAAGGTTGTAATACTTGCCATTCTCAAATGATCCGACCTTTCAGGAATGAAACAGAACGATATGGTGAATATTCAAAACCGGGGGAATTTGTTTACGACCATCCATTTTTATGGGGATCAAAAAGAACCGGACCGGATTTGGCACGTGAAGGCGGACAAAAATTGAGAAAATCCAATTCATGGCATTATTTACATATGCTCAATCCGAGAGGACCTTCCCCTGGATCGATAATGCCGGCCTATCCTTGGTTGTTGAAGAATGAATTGAATACCGGTCAAACTGCAAAAAAGATCAAGGTAATGAGGACTTTGGGAGTGCCATATGCTGATGGATATGAAGATATAGCAGTAGACGACCTAAGAGCACAGGCAGAGATCATTACTGCCGATCTGGCCAAAGATGGAATTGAAACCGTTAGTGACAGAGAGATCATTGCTTTGATTGCCTATTTACAACGACTCGGTTCTGATATCGAAAAGCAAGTAGTAGAAGAAAAATAAATAAAATGTATAAAGAAATTTTAAGAAGTATAGAGGGAGTAGAAATGGGAGGAGTGTTAGCCTTCATGATCTTTTTCGTATTCTTTTTAGTAATGATCATTTATTTGGTTAAAATGAAAAAGGAATACATCGATGAAATGAAACATTTACCTCTAGACGAATTAGAAAAATAAATCAGTTATGATCAATCTAAGAACAAGCCTGCTGACTGCCGCCATTTCATTGTTGCCATTAGTAGTCAATGCACAAGAAGAAGCGGCTAAACCTTCCTTTTTGGAGAATCATTTCAATACCATAGCATGGGGAATGGTAGTCATTGCATTAATGATTTTATTCTGGACATTCTACCATCTATTGAAAGGAATGTTGTATTTGTTGGCAAAGGAAACATTGGGAGAAGAGGCAGCTGCCAAATACTCCTTATTGCCTCAATGGGATTTAAAATGGACAAAGATCAATACCGTATTGAGCGATGCTGTGCCTATTGAAATGGAACAAGACATTTTATTGGATCACGATTTCGATGGTATCAAGGAGTTAGACAATCACTTGCCACCATGGTGGAAATGGATGTTTTATGCCACTATCGTTTATGCCGTAGTGTATATCGCCTATTTTTATGTTTGGGGAGTAGGTCCGAATCAATATGAAAAATATGAGAAAAATGTGGCATTGGCTGAAATTCAAAAGGCAGAATATCTGGCAACCATGGCCAATAATGTGGATGAAAGTACGGTTACATTTTTAGCAGAAGCTTCCAGTTTGGCTGCCGGTAAAAGTATCTTTCAGGCCAATTGTGTTACTTGTCATGGCCAGGTGGGTGAAGGCACCAAGATTGCTCCCAACTTGACGGATCAATATTGGCTGCATGGCGGCAGTATCAAAGATATTTTTAGCACTATTAAATATGGAGTGGCTAACAAGGGAATGATTTCTTGGCAAGACCAGCTTTTACCGGGAGAAATGAATGAAGTGGCCAGTTATGTTTTGTCTCTTCAAGGAACTAATCCTCCAAATGGAATGGATCCGCAAGGAGAGTTGTATAATCCTGAAGCGGCAGCTATGGATTCTACTACTGTTGAGGCGCAATAGCTGTATCTATAATGAGAATTATCAAAGACTAACCAAAACATTACTAACTTGTAACAACACTCAATAGGTATTTGATAATTGAATAAATAATGGTAAACAAAGATCAACATGAAGTCACCCAAAAATCAATTTTAGAAGATTTTGGAATTGACGATACATTTAGAGATACATTAGCGACAGTTGATGAGAACGGGAAAAGAATCTGGCTCTTCCCAAAAATGCCGGAAGGATTTTTTTACAATGCCCGAAAGTATGTGAGTTATTTCCTATTGGCGCTAATGATCGGCATTCCGTTCATTAAGATCAATGGACATCCCATCTTCCTGCTAAATGTAGTACAGCGAAAGTTTATCTTGTTCGGTCAGGTGTTTTGGCCGCAAGACTTCTATCTGGCTGCTATCGGCTTCATTACTTTTATTGTTTTCATTATTTTATTTACCGTAATCTTTGGCCGCGTTTGGTGCGGATGGGCTTGTCCTCAAACGATTTTTATGGAAATAATCTTTCGGAGGATTGAGTATTGGATCGAAGGAGATGCTGCTCAACAAAAAAGATTATACGAAAGTAAATGGACGCCTGACAAGATAAAAAAGAGAATAGCGAAACATAGTTTATTTTTATTAGTGTCCTTTCTCTTGGCGCATATTGCATTGGCCTGGGTAGTAGGTATTGAGCAAGTGGCTAAGAATTTTACGACACCACCTTCTCAAAATATGGCGGGTTTTATTCCGATGGTCGCTTCCACCTTGATTATCTATGGTATTTATATTCGATTTAGAGAACAAATGTGTACCACTTTTTGTCCGTATGGAAGATTGCAAGGCGTGCTTTTAGGTAATGATACCATGGTGGTGGCTTACGATTATGAAAGAGGAGAGCCGAGAGGTAAGGTAAAGGATAAAGAAGCCAAAAACCTGGGGGATTGCATTGATTGTAACTTGTGTGTCAAAGTTTGCCCTACAGGAATAGATATAAGAAATGGTACACAATTGGAATGTGTGAATTGTACAGCTTGTATCGATGCTTGCGACAGCATTATGGATAAGCTGGACCGACCCAAAAAATTAATTGGCTTTCATTCCACCGATAGTATTAAAAGTGGGAAAGCATTTAAGTTAAGTGCTAGACAAAAAGCTTATTCGGTTTTGATGGCGTTAGTAATGGGATTACTGTTTGCCTTGATTTTTATGCGTTCTGATGTGGAGAGCACCGTGCTGAGAAATCCCGGAACTTTGTATTATACGAATGATGATGGCACCATTTCTAATTTGTATAAGGTTCAAATCGTCAATAAAACTTTTGATGCCATTCCGTTTACTTTATCTACCGATTTTGAAGGAGCAAGAATTGAATTGGTGGGCAGCGATGGCGAGCATGCTTTGCCGGCATCAGAAGAAACGGAAGTGACCTTTTTCATTTATATTCCAAGAGAAAAGATCAAAGACCTGAGTACAAAAGTGAATGTATATGTGAAAACTCCGGACGGCAAACTATTGGACAAGGATAGAACTTCATTTTTAGGACCAATGACAGCAGGATAATGAATTGGGGAACAGGATTAGCAGTAACCATGGTAGCCTTTATGGTACTTATTCTGTCTTTTGTTTACAGAAGTACACAACAAGATTTTTCATTGGTGTCGAAAGATTATTACGAAGAGGCGTTGGATCACGATGCAGTGCAGTTAAAACGCAGTAATTACAAAGCCTTAAATGAAACGGTAAATGTGAAGATCAATACTTCAGATCAGCAGTTGGAGGTGGCTTTACCGGATGTATTCAGTAACCAACCTATTGAAGGCATCATCTATTTGTATCGGCCAACGGATGATAAGGCTGATGTTCAGTATTTTATGAAGGATACTCAAGTCAGCATTCCCACTCAAGCGCTCATAAAAGGTTTATGGAAGATAAAAGTAGATTGGACGGTTGGAGGTAAGGCCTATTTGTTTGAGCAAAGTGTATTTTTAAATTAGATCATTATCATAGCGGCATTACTCATAGGATTTTTAGGCTCAATGCATTGTGTAGGCATGTGTGGGCCGTTGGTATTGAGTATGCCTTTTAATCTGCGTGAAAAGGGTGGATATGTCCGATTATTGAGTTATCACTTCGGTAAGATCTTTACTTATATGGTTTTGGGTTTAATCACCGGATTGATAGGCGATGCTTTGCGCTTTTTCTTTGTTCAACAATGGATATCCATTGCCGCAGGTGTGTCTTTATTGCTCATTTATTTTCTTCCACGAATGATGAATCAATGGGCTACACCCAATGTGGCAGCGGTGTGGAATCAGCAGGTCGTAAGAAGAATGAAGTCATTACTGCAACCCAATGCCGCTCAATCAACGGCAACAAGATTTTTCAGTTTGGGGATGATCAATGGTTTGCTTCCCTGTGGCTTGGTGTACATGGCATTGTTAGGCGCCATTTCACAACCGAATATAATTCAATCAGTGATGTTTATGGCTGTTTTTGGATTGGGAACGAGTCCTGCATTAACAGCTTTGATTGTAGCCAATAAATGGATCTTGGCAAAGTGGCGTGCACACTTCTCTAAATTAGCCCCGGCTTTGGTGGTAGTAATAAGTATTTTGTTGATTGTAAGGGGCTTAGGCTTAGGCATTCCTTACATCAGCCCCGCCGAAAAAATGCCGGCCTGTCACCATCATTCAGTGTTGGTGAATCAACTGCCTTCTGTCCATATCAAATAAGACTATCACGGAAGATGTTATCAAATGGATGATTCTCAATCCTAACAAGTTGCGGCCAATTTTCACTTCAATTTTTCGAATTTAATACATTAGTTTAAAATATAATTCGTACCTTAACTTAAGAATTAACTAATATAGGGTTAAACTTGTGTTGATTTAATTTTGGAATGCTCTATTCTGAAATAACTACTGAAATAAACCCCTCATACATGCCTTATTATCTAATTAAGGATGAAAGTTTGTATTGAACTTTTATCCCCAAAAAAACCAATTATGAGAACAAAGATTTATTTACTTGGAGTTGCTCTCTGTTGCTTTCTGATCAGCAGCTCGTGGGCACAAAACACAGGTAAGGTCACACAAACCGTACCTCGAATTGATTGTAGAACAAATGCCGGACCGGCTGACGTGGAGTATGAGAGAAGTGTCGATCGGAATCTCTTTAAGCAGCGCATGCAGCATTATTTAAACGATAATGAAAGGAGAGCAGTGGTACAGTATGCCGTTCAAATTCATATTGTAAGAAGAGATGATGGTACCGGAGGAATTGATATTGCTGACATACGGGACGAATTCGACAATTTTATCAATCCTTATTTTGCTGATATTGATGTTGAATTTGTAGAATGTAATCCGGAAGAGTATCATAACAGCACTGAGTATTATATTTTGGGCAACGGAACGGAAGATGCCGATGCAGCCGGTGATGCAATGTCAGCTGCATTTAACGTGCCGAACGTGATCAACATTTATTATGTAGCCGACCCTGATAGTGCTTGTGGTTGGGCTAGATTTCCTTGGAAATTACCTGTAGATTATATCGTGATTGCCAATAGTTGTGCAGATAACAAAAGTACAACGGTGCATGAATTGGGTCACTATTTTGGTTTGTACCATACACACGAAACCGGTAACGGTGCAGAAAGTGTCACCCGAAATAATGCCGATGGCTGCTGGGATTGTGAAGTAGATGGCGATTTATTATGCGATACTCCCGCAGATCCGAACCTTTCCAGTACAGCGAATAATTTTCCCAGTTGTGCTTATACCGGAACTGCAACAGATGCCTGTAATGGTGATGCCTACGTTCCACAGATCAATAATATCATGTCGTATGCCGATAAAGCTTGCAGAACTTTGTTTACCAGTGAGCAACAAGCCAGAATGGAAGTATATCGCGATGGCGACAGAAGTTATTTGCAAACCGGTTGCCCATGTGAGAAACCGGAAGCCAAATGTAAAAATATCAGCATCAATTTGAATGCTGCAGGAAATGCAAGCATCAATGCATTTAGCGTAAACAATGGATCTACTTATGATTGTGGTTTAGACGTGATGTCTGTATCACCTGCCAGTTTTGATTGTGGTGATGTTGGACCTAATGTTGTTACATTAAATGTTTTGGATGATTTAGGTTGGGAAAGTTCTTGTCAAGCTACAGTAACAGTTGTTGATGCAACTGACCCCGTAATAGGAACAGCTGCCTCAAATATGACGGTGGAATGCGATGGCAACGGAAATTTGGCACAGTATAGTAATTGGCTGGCCAATAGAGCCGGTGCAACGGCATCTGATGCCTGCGGAGGCAGTTGGTCAGATAACAGTTCAGGACTTTCTGACGGATGTGGCGCTACCGGATCTGAATTGGTTACTTTTACATTTACCGATCCATCGGGTAACTCTGCTTCAACGGCAGCGACCTTTACTATTGAAGATAATACCGACCCAGCATTGACTTGTCCGGATGATATTCATTTACCGGAATGTGTTGAAACGGCCACTTGGGAAGTGATTTCTTCAGATGTATGCGGTAGTGTGACAGTGGTGTCCAATCCGCCTTCCGGTTCTGTTTTTCCAAAAGGAACAACCACCGTTGTCAATGTTACCTCAACTGATGATTGTGGAAACGTGAGTGCTTGTACTTTTGAAGTAACACGAGATCCTGACCTTCAAGTGGATATTGATGCGCTACCTACCAGCGACTTGAATACATGTGCACTAGGCACCAATGCTCATATTGTATTGGGTTATGGAGGTGGACCAACTTGCTTAACATTTACAGCCGTAGGTTCAGGAGGACATGGTCCATACACTTATAGTTGGGCGGCTCCGGCAGAGATTCCGGCCGAAAGTTTCACTGATGGCAATACCGATTCGCCTACATTTTGTGCCGATTTTCAAACAGCGCCATGTGTAACCTATACTTTTGTAGTAACAGTAACTGACATTCATGGTTGTACAGAAACGGATGATGTAGCGGTAAATGTGATCAATCCAAGTTGTAGTAACGGTAAAAATGCCAAATTTAATGTTTGTCACCGTCCTCCAGGAAATGCCTCAAATGAAAACACACTTTGTTTGAGTACGGCTGCCACCGGCACACATTTAAATCATGCCAAACACGATGATTGTCTTGGTGCTTGTGATGCGGTGTGTGTAAGTTATGGTGCAAAAGTGGTGCAAAATAACGCGACCAATAATAGCAATAAGTTGAATCTGTATGAACTTTCAGTTCAACCTAATCCATTTAATACGACCACAACCATTCAGTTTTCAACACATCAAAATGTTGAAGTTCGTTTAGTGGTGATAGATATTTCAGGTAGAGAAGTAGCCACTGTGTTTAGTGGGGCAACACAAAAGGATCATCCTTACACCATCAATTTTGATGCAGGCGATCTTCAATCGGGAATGTATATCATCCGATTAATGGATAATAAAGGAACGAATGTTAGTTCCACTATTATTCTTGATCGTTAAACTTTGTTTTGTTATACAGAAAGGAGCTGTGAGTTGTACTTACAGCTCTTTTTTATTTGCAGTACTAATCAACATAAAACTGGATGGGAGATAAAGACCAATACGACAAAAGGCTTGTTTGAAAATTCAATGAATATCCCGACTTTGATTAAGAAAACAGTCTTTTTATTCCTAGCAATACAAAGTCAATTCTATCTTTTAACATCGCTATTTGTAGTTTATAAAGCAACCTTTTTCTTACCCTTGATTTAGATTTTGAATGTGCCTTTAAATTGAGTTGAGTATAGCTGGCTGCTTTTTCAATTGCTGTAGGTATAAGCATTTCTTCGGGCACAACTTGGTCCATAAATCCGGCTTCAATACCGGTTTTAGGGGTGTAAGATTCGGATATTAAAGTCGCTCTTTGGAAATGAGCCGGAACAAGTCTTTGACGGCAAATCTCAATCGCAGCATAGGGCAAAATTAATCCAATAGCTACTTCATTGGCAACGATTTTATAGTCACCGGATACACCAATTCGATAATCACCCGAAAGTAAAAGAAAAACTCCCATGGCAATGGCATGACCGTTGCAAGCAATTACTACAGGATAAGGATAAGAAAGCAGCTGGTAGGCTAGTTTAAAACCACCCATTAACATATTGTAGGTGTTCAGTGCACCGGTTTTTAAGATCTTAAGATCGAATCCGGCTGAAAAAATGCTATCGCGTCCGGTTAAAACCACTACGGCTTTGTCTTTTTTTGCTTGTTTGAATGCTATACTAACTGCTTTGATCATGGCAGGGGAGATCAAATTTTTATCTTTGTCATCCATAGTGATGGTGGCAATTCCGTTTTGTAGCGAAT
>JAGQYH010000060.1 GCA_020436175.1 Bacteroidota bacterium | reverse complement strand
AACAACAATCTCAGCTTAAATCCTCTGATTTGAATGTCACCTTCTTGCAAAATATTGAACAAAGCCACTTGAATTCTGGCTTGAAGATCGGGTAATTCATTAATCACGAAGATGCAACGATTAGAACGCGGAATAATGCCGTAATGGATTACGCGTTCATCGGCATACGATAATTTTTGTGTGGCCGCTTTGATTGGATCGACATCACCGATCAAGTCGGCAACAGAAACGTCCGGTGTAGCCAGTTTTTCGCTGTAGCGCTCTGAATGATGCAGCCAATCGATGGGTGTATCGTCACCTTTTTCTTGGATCAGATCGATGGCATATCTTGAAATGGGAGCCAAAGGATCATCATTGATCTCAGAGCCGGCTACGATCGGAATGTATTCATCTAAAAGTGCTGTTAAGTGACGCGCCATTCTGGTTTTGGCCTGTCCTCTTAAACCTAACAACAGAATATTGTGTTTGGATAAGATGGCTCTTTCCATTTCCGGTATCACACTGTCTTCATAGCCCAATATGCCCGGAAATACTGATTTCTTGGCTTTAATGGCAGTAATTAAATTATCTCTTAACTCTTGTTTGATCGATCTTACTTTATAGCCACTGGCCTTCAATTGTCCAAGTGTTTTGATCTTTCTTAAATCTGTCATATTGTTACTTCTGCTTTTACGTATTTTCCATTATCCGACATCCGACATCCGACTTCCAACATCCGTTTACCTCATCCTTTTTCTCTTATTCCTTTCATAATCTTCAAAAATATATTCTCCTAAGCCCTTTAAACTCGTATAGAATGCCTTTCCTTTATTGATTTGTGTAAATTCTTGAACGAATTGTTTCAAATAAGGGTCTTGAGCTATCATAAAAGTCGTTACAGGAATTTTTAGCTTTCTGCATTGTTTGGCAAGATTAAAAGTTTTGTTCAAAATTTTCTGATCCAGGCCAAAACTGTTTTTATAATAATGGATGCCTTCTTTGATGCAAGTAGGTTTTCCATCGGTGATCATAAAGATATGCTTGTTCGGATTTTTTCTTCGTCTCAAAAGATCCATTGCCAATTGCAAACCGGCTACGGTATTGGTGTGATAAGGGCCGACTTTCAAATAGGGTAGATCTTTTATGGATATTTGCCAGGCATCGTTACCAAAAACAATAATATCTAAAGTGTCTTTTGGGTATTTACGCATGATCAATTCAGAAAGTGCCATCGCCACTTTTTTGGCAGGTGTAATTCTGTCTTCACCGTATAAGATCATGGAATGAGAAATGTCGATCATCAAAACCGTTGAGGTTTGTGCCTTAAACTCACTTTCAACTACTTCCAGATCGCTTTCTAAAAGATGAAAATCACCAATGCCATGATTAATCTGTGCATTTCTGATGCTATCCGTCATGGAAATCTGATCCAACTTATCTCCAAATTGAAAAGGTCTTTTGTCAGCTGATGGCTCATCGCCCAAACCGGAATAATTGGTTCTGTGCTCACCTCTTCCTGCTTTTTTTAGTTTACCGAAAATTTCTTCCAAAGATTTTTGACGGATGGATTGCTCCATCTTGGAGGTAATCTCAAATCCGGCATTCGGCTGATTGCCATCTTGAATGTATCCTTTGTCATAGAGATCTTTGATAAAATCGCCTATGCCATATTCACCATTGGTTAATTGATACTCCTTGTCTAGTTGGGTCAACCAATCCAGCGCTTCCGCCACGTCTCCGGAAGTATAGATCAATAGCTCTTTAAACAGTTCCAATAGCTTGTCAAATGTACTGCCGTTGATCGGTGGAGGAATAAATTTACTGAATCGATAAGCATTCATAGACTAAAACAACAGTTAATCGGAGTTAATAGTTGCAAGTTCTAAATAAGGAGGTACATCTGAAGCCAATTCATGAATATATTTTTTAACCACTTTACCTTTATCGATTAAAAATACGCCTGGCATTTGATATTGATCGCCTTGTATGGCGCCTATACCATGCTTTTTTATCCATCCTAAATAGATGCCTCGCATCCAAACTTGCCAACCGAACAATTGATTAAATCTTCCTCTTTTTAGATTAAAACTTTTATATAAAAAGGATTCCTGATCACTTACTTGTTCAATATCACTAAGTTGGTAGGTCTCTAACGCTTGGATGGCTTCATCAGTAGATACCATGTGTGCCAAAATGATCTTGGCACCGTTGGATTCAATTTGTTTCTTATGAGTGGTAATATAGGATAGGGCTTCCCGGCAAAAAGTACAGCCGAAGTGTCTTAAAAAGACTAATAAAACAGGCGATGATTCGGAGGCTTCATAAATTGTTCTTCCTTTATTGGTAGAATAAATATGAAGTGCTGTTTCAATATCTTTTCCTGTTAATTCAATGATCTCCTTATCTTCAATATAACTTTGTAAGTAAATACGATATAAGATGGCTGCAAAGGGTAAAACCCAAATCAAATGCAAGGCAGCAGCTAATTCAAAAATTGAAAATTCCATTTCTCCGCTGCGATAGGCGAGCCAAAAATTGATGGGCATTAATATTTTTAAAAAGAGTCCGATAAGTACAATAACCCAATACTTATTGGCATTTTTACTGGCCAGTAAATAAGCAAATCCCATGGCAAGTGACATGAATCCGGAACTTCGCCATAAAAATCCATCATTGTTGACAGATAATTGGATCCATTCTAAAAGAATTCTGGGGAAGAAAATAATGGCTATACCCCACAGTAAATTCATTAGGCCGGTAACCACTAAAATGGAACGTATCCATTTTAATTCAGATGGTGAGCTGCTGTTCATAGTCCTATAACGAAATTAATATTTTATTGTTCACGGAGCGATTTGGAAGTAACTAGTGTTATACTATTCTCCACAAAAAATGTCTTAGCCTTTTCTTTTAGATGGAATACTATTTAAGATTTGTAAATTTGACCCATGCTGAATGTTTTGCTTGTAGCTTTAGGAGGCGCTGTGGGAGCTTCATTGCGATATGTCGTTTCGGTTTTTATCAATAGAACTTTTGAATTCGCAGTTTTATCAGGCACCCTAACCGTAAACCTCGTGGGTTCTTTGGTGATTGGTATATTAATGGGATTGTTGAGTTCACAAGCTAATTTTTCGGAGAAGACATATCTATTATTGGTCGTAGGTATTTTAGGCGGTTTTACCACTTTTTCCAGTTACTCGTTTGAAAATCTGGAATTGTTGCAGCAAGGCATGTATCGAAACTTTGTATTGTATCTCCTGATCAGCAACATTGGTGGAATTCTATTGGCTTTTTTAGGATATAAATTGGCTCTTAACAGTATCAATATTTAATCATTGAAGGAGATTGAAAGAATAGGATTTGTTGGCAGTGGGAATGTGGCTACTCAATTGGCCAAAGCATTGTTTGAAAATCAAATTATTATCGATTTTGTCATCAGTAGAAATTTCTCGAATGCTAAATCTTTAGCCGACAGAGTAGGGGCTTTGGCACTTAAAGGTGTTGATGAAGTGTCTAAAAGAAAAGTTGACCTGATCATTATTTCAGTTGGTGATCAGGAAATCAAAATGGTAGGAGATCAATTGGCGCAATATGGAATACCTTTGGTGCATACCAGCGGAGCAACACCAAGAAAAGTATTCGCGCAAGCGGTAAGCGAGATTGGTGTCTTTTATCCTTTGCAAACCATGACGCGATCTGTTGCACTTGATTTTTCCAATGTTCCCATTTGTATTGATGGCAGTACACCGGATTTTCAAGCCAGATTACAAAAACTAGCCGGTAAGTTAAGTGAAAAGGTATATATGGTAACGGATGAGCAAAGAGAATGGTTGCACTTGTCGGCAGTACTACTGAATAACAATATCAATCATTTATTGGCCCGTGTAAATGATATTTTGGAAGCCAAAGCACTTCCGGCAGAAATTTTACAACCTTTGCTTTTAGAAACTGTTCATAAAGCTTCCAAGTATTCTCCGAAGGCTATCCAAACCGGTCCGGCCATCCGAGAGGATGACAATACAAAACTACGTCACTTAAAGCTATTGGAAGAATGGAATGATGAATCGTTAACGAAATTATACAAAGCGTTTTGGGACAGTATTCAATCTTATTAAATGTGGTTAGATAAATTAAAAGAAGTAAATACGATTGTATTAGATGTTGATGGCGTTCTGACAGACGGTTCGTTGATTTGTGCGCCGGATGGAGAAATTTGGAGGAATATGCATGCACAGGATGGTTATGCTTTGCAAGCTTGGTTGAAAAGTGGAGGCAAGATGGCGTTGATTACCAGTGGCGGAAGGCATGGCGTTTTAAAGAAACTCGAGCAGTTTGGTGTAACATTGGTTTATCACGATGTGAGAAAAAAAGAAGAAGTGTTGGCCGAATTTGTGTCTGACTATAAAATAAATTTAGCTCAAACGCTTTATATGGGAGATGATATTCCCGATTATAAAGCCATGCGATTGTGCGGTGTAAGTTGCTGTCCGGCGAATGCTGCCCATGAGATCAAATCGATGGTTGATTACATCAGTCCGTTGAAAGGAGGGAAAGGATGTGTTAGAGATGTCATCGAAAAAACATTAAGGATGCAGGATAAGTGGTTCAAACCGCCTGGAGATCTTTCTATTTAGAATTAAAAGTAAACTAAACAATGCCCTATATAAAAATTATCAGGCCTGTCAACTTGTTGATGATTGCAGCGACACAATTACTATTCTGGTTTTGCATCATTCAACCGATTCATAATATTTATGGTAGTAATACCAATATGGACATCTGGCAGATGTTATTATTAGTTTTATCGACATTGTTGATCGCAGCTGGTGGTTATGTGATCAATGATTACTACGATTTACCTATCGACTTGATCAACAAACCGGAAAAGGTAATGATTGGTAAACACATTAGCGATGATGAGGCATTTAACTATTTTACTTATCTCACCGGAGCAGGATTATTGGCATCACTTGCAGTAGCTATATCGATGGGAAACTATCGGTTGGTCATGATTCCGTTGATTATCACCAGTATGTTGTGGTTTTATGCGCAAACATTTAAACGCATGTTTTTTGTCGGCAATCTCGTAGTTTCTGCCGCTACAGCCGCTGTCATTTTTATATTAATCTATTTTGAGATTAATTGGGAGACCACTGATCAGGTGACGCAGCAGATCAGAGATGAGATTATTTACTTTGGCAGGGGATACATGCTTTTTATATTTATCATTTCCATGTTGCGGGAGTTAGTGAAAGACATTCAAGATCAACGGGGAGATGCGGAATTTGAATCTAAAACCATTCCCATTGTTTTAGGTGCAACCAAAGCAAAAATCATAGCCGTTGTTTGGCTGATTATACTGATTGCCGGAGTCGTATACATTCAAACAGGATTGAAAGAATATCAATGGCTACCTATTGCTTATATGGTGCTTTTCATTCAAATTCCGGCCCTTTGGATCGGATACCGGTTAATGAAAGCAACTGACAGTAAAGATTATGGAAAGATCAGTATCGGGGTAAAAGCCATTATGTTTTTCGGAATGATCAGTATGATATACATTGGCATTTTATTAGCACAATATGAAAAAACAATTGATTCTTGGCTCTAAGTCACCAAGAAGACAGCAGATTTTAAAAGAGGCAGGGTATGAGTTTACCATCTTAACTTCAGATGAAGAGGAGATCATTGATGAAGAAATACCCAAAGCCGATGTTCCGGTAGCATTGGCAGAGCAAAAAGCCGGACATATTTTACCATTGATAAAGTCATCAGACTTTGTTTTATTAACCGCCGACACCATTGTTTTATTACATAACGAGATCATTGGAAAACCTAGAGATCTGGAGGAGGCTAAAGACTTTTTACAAAAACTAAGTGGAGAAGTACACGAAGTGATCTCAGGTGTGTGTATTACTACAAATTCATCAAAAGTCAGTTTTTCTGATACCACGAAAGTGGGCTTTAAACCACTCACTAATGATGAGATAGATCATTATGTAAATCACTATGAAGTGCTGGACAAAGCCGGAGCTTATGCCATTCAGGAATGGATAGGGATGATTGGTGTAAAATATATGGAAGGATCTTATTTTAATGTGATGGGTTTACCGATCCATAAAGTTTATGATTATTTGAAAGATTACTAGAGTTTTGGTCTCAGCCAAACATCAAATTACAACCTCTCAAGGCGCTATTGTCCATTCTTCCCAACACCTTAAAGCTGCCATCTTCAAATACTTCGCCTAAGTCGTTAGTGGCAATGAAAGAGCACGAATAGAGATTGGCCAGATCAATGACGTTGAGTACGCCTTTTCCGGAAGTTTTAACATGCATAGGATCATAAGGGTCGCGCACCAAAACCTTCATCCAAGGCGGACATTGGAATATTCCTTTTCCTTTGGAGTAAGCCATTGAAAGTAATTCCGTCATACCATACTCAGAATGGATGGTGTAGACATGAAAGGCATCTCCTAAAATAGTATGTAGTTCTTCTCTTAAGATTTCCTTTCTCCGTCCTTTCATTCCGCCGGTTTCCATCACAATAACATCCTGCCAATTAAGTGACTTGAATTGTTCAGCCATTTCCCATAACGCAAAAGTTACTCCAATAATCAGCTGCTTTTTCCCACCTTTGTTATGGTTCAAATCCTTCACCAGATCCTCATAGTTGAACTTATAAAATCCTGCAGTCTCTTGTTTAGATTGTTGCATTAAGTAGTTAACCATATACAACAATGAAGCATTCGGACGATCAATGTAAGAAGGCAGTAATCCATAGAAAATGTAATCCGTCGGTTCTCCATAAAAGTATTGAAATGTATTTAATATACTGGCTTCGTACAATTCAAGATCTGCAACATAGTGCCTGCTGTTGGAAGTGTCTGTCGTACCGCTGCTTTCAAATATTTTGTCGGGATTTAATTGATCAGAAAGGATAGTGGCTTGTCTGAAAAAATCAATAGGTAAAAAGGGAAATTGTTCAATATTGCCTTGACCGTTAAAATTAGGGTATAGCTGACGGCAAAATCTTTGATAAGTTAACTCATGCTGAAATTGAAATTCAAATAGAGCATTTACTTTTGTTTGAAAAGATATCTCCTGATCAAAAATTAATTTCTTTATTTTAGAAGCCGCTATCAAATTTGG
Source organism: Bacteroidota bacterium (assembly GCA_020436175.1). Classification (GTDB taxonomy): domain Bacteria; phylum Bacteroidota; class Bacteroidia; order Chitinophagales; family JADIYW01; genus JAGQYH01. The sequence continues at coordinate 4,247 of JAGQYH010000060.1, read as the reverse complement.
AACTACAACTTTAACTGAATGCGAATTTAAAGTATTTAATTAAAGCAAATTCTAAAATTGGAGTACTTAAGAATAGTCGAATAAAATAAAAGACTGTAAAATTGGTTATAAGAAATATGAATGCGTTAGTAAGAGGCATAATGATTTTAGTTTTAGGTGGACTTTTAGCCACAAGCTGTATTGATGCACCTTCCTTTAACGATACGCCTGAGTTGAGCAATCCGCAAGTTCTCTTGGCACGTACTCCGGTAAGTGGAGCACTCGGAGCCACAGATACTATATTGTTAAAGTTTGATTTCGCGGATGGAAACGGCGACATTGGCTATGTTTTGAGCGATAGTAACAACTTACCGCCACCGCATGTTTACCTGACATTTGAAGAGTTTGACACGACTTTTACGCAATATACCATTCCTATTCTTCCTGCCAATGGAGGCGTACCTGATATTACTGGTACGGTGACCATCACTATTTTGGCCGGTTCAGGTACTTTCTTCGGTGCTTGTCAATCCAATCCACAGGTAAATACCGTTACATACTCTGTTTTTATCAAGGATAGATCAGGGGCTGCAAGTAATGAGATTACTTTCCCTACCATACCAATCGATTGTCCCTGAAATGGTGTAATTAAAAGACATTATAGGTAACCCATAATCAATTTATCAAAGTCTTATTTAATAGACAAGTAATGATTTCTGAACATATTTCTTGAGTTATTGAAGTTAATTTTGTGTTGGAGCGCTTAAATGTGATCCTTACATGAAAGGTATTAATCTATTATATAAAAAGGCTGATGTTGTCATAGTAGGAGCCGGGATTGCCGGACTTACTGCAGCTTATTTATTGCAGAAGAAAGGTTATAAAGTTCATGTATTTGAAGCCGCCCAACAAGTTGGCGGTAGAATCAGAACAGATAAGGTAGAAGGGTTTTTACTGGACAGAGGCTTACAATTGTTTCATACTGCTTATCCGGAATTAAAAAGTGTGATCGACATCAAGCGATTAAATGTGAAGCCCATTTATAATGGCACTTTGATTCGCTATAATGGTGATTTTAACTTGATATCTAATCCTAGTAAGGAGTTTAAAGATATCTTAAGTACAGCCATTGCCAGCAATGGAACCTGGAAAGATAAAATGAAGATGATCAAATTTTTGGCAGAAGCCAATAGTTTGAATGAATCAAAATTGATCACAAAGAACGATTTACCTGCAGACCAGTATTTAAAGGAATTTGGTTTCTCGGAAAAATTCATCAATAGTTTTTTTCGACCATTTTTGGCGAGCAGTTGCTTAGACAATGATATGAAAACGCCAAGCCGACTCTTGAAATTTATTTTTAAGATGTTTGATAAAGGTGTGGTAGGATTACCTGAAAAAGGGATGGGCTCTATTCCTTATCAATTGGCCGACAAGTTGGAAAAAGGTACTGTTCATCTTCAGTCGAAAGTGAAGAAGGTTTCAGCGGCAGGCATTCAATTATTGAAAGGTGATTTTATTACAGCGGATAGAGTTTTGATCGCTACAAACTCATTGGCGCTAAATCATTTGTTGCCCGGTTATGAATCTGATTTAAACTCCAATTCGGTAAGTTGCCTATATTTTGCAATGGAAGAACCACCGGTGACAAAGCCCATCATTGTATTGAATGGTGACGAGAAAGGATTGGTGAATAATCTTTGTGTGGTCAGTTTGGTACAGCCGTCCTATGCGCCTAAAGGAAGTCATTTAATTGCGGTAAACATCACCAAAAAACACGATTACGATGATGAGGAATTAGTAGATGAAGTTTTAAAAGAATTGGTGCAATGGTTCGGCATTAAAGTAAACGATTGGCAACACCTTAGAACTTATCATATTAAATACGCTCTTCCTCAGGAAAATCAAATGGCTGCCGATGAGTATGCCATTCAGCACAACGATAATGTGTTCATTTGTGGCGATCACCTCTCTTATGGCTCTATGAATGCTGCCGTAAAATCAGGAAAAGTTGCCGCTGAATTACTACACAAAAGCTTGCGTAAAGCTAAAAAAGATTCCCCAGTCCACCGGGAATAAGACCATCTGTGATATTTTTTAAAGCTTCTTTCGACTTAGCTTCGGCTTTGTCCAAAGCATCATTCATGGTGGCTAACAAAAGATCCTCGATTTGTTCTTTATCACCTTCATTTAATAATGCTTCACTGATGGAAACATCTTTGATCTTTTTATTGGCCGTACAAACTATTTTGATGCCTTCTTTTTCTGCTTCCACCAAAACGTTGTCTAATTCATTTTGAGAATTAGCCATCATATTTCTCATCTGACCCATTAATTCGTCCATCATAGCGTACTATTTTAATTGTAAAAATAAATTAATTATCCTGAATAGCTTATCCTAATTCAATTATCTTTGCAGGTAATACAATTTGAAATAATTCAATTAAAGAAATTACAATGAGAAACTTTTTCATCCTTTACTTTGCTTTTCTAATATCCATTTCATGTACTCAGCAACATAATGAAGGCTTTTCTATTTCTGCTCAGGTAGAAAATGGTGATAATAAGATTGTGAAGATCAGCGCCAGAGAAGATGGTCAATGGATAGATTTAGATACCGCTATTGTGAGCAATGGAAAGTTCAATTTAAATGGCAATATTGAGGAACCGCAAATGCTGTATTTAAGGATCATAGATGAGTCCGGTTTCCGATATGTTCCCATTTTTTCGGATAATACCAACCAAATCACAATCGAAGGCGATTTGAGTTTGGAGGATGATATGGAGATATTGGGGTCTGATTTGGCAGAATTATATAACCAATTCAATGATCAATATCAAATCGAGACCGAAGCTTTGAATGCTCTTTACGAAATGCTGGATACCAGTAATGATGAGGAAATCAAAGACAGCTTGATGATGTTGATTGAACAAGTAGATGAATCCGGTGATGCTTATATTTTATCTTTTGTCAGAGAACATGCTGAGTCACCTATTGCGCCATTTGTGCTGTTGCGGGAGTATTCATACGGTAAAGAATATGACGAGTTAAAACCTATTTATGATGAATTGGTTTCCAAAAACAATGATTCAAAATATTTAGAGGATCTCAACGAAAAATTAGCCAAATTAAAAACAACTGCTGTGGGCGAACCTGCCCCTAATTTCATCCAAACTGATGTGGAAGGTGAAGATTTAGATATAAACTCTTTAAAGGGGAAATATGTGTTAATCGATTTTTGGGCTTCATGGTGTAAGCCATGCCGAAAAGAGAACCCTAATGTAGTTGCGTTATACGAAGAAGTTGGCGGTGATGATTTTGAAATCCTTGGCGTTTCATTAGATAAAAATGAATCTGCCTGGAAAAAAGCAATAGAAGAAGATGGTTTGGAATGGTTGCATGTTTCCGACCTGAAAGCATGGAAAAACGAAGTGGCTCAATTGTACGGCGTTAGTGCCATTCCTCAAACCTTTTTATTAGACAAGGATGGGATAATCATTGCTAAAAATTTAACAGGTGAAAAGTTAAAAAACAAGGTGAGGGAGTTATTGGCTGCTGAAGGATAAACCTCCATGTCTTGAAGAATAAATTTTTAAAGTCCTTTATAACGCTTTCCGGTAGCAATATTGCCGCACAGGCCATTAATCTGATCACCTATTTTATTCTTCCCAAGTTTTTTTATTCTCCGGAAGATTTTGGCGTTTTAGGGATGTTTTTACCGGTATATTTTGTGTTGTTCGAAATTGTAAACCTCAAAATGGATCAATCCATCATGTTGCCCAAAGAGGATAGCGACGCCAAAAAGTTGCTGAATTTTTCGTGGCTCATTGCCATTTTTATTGCTGTTGTCATTTCGATATTAGTAGGTTTGGGTGCATTGGTCTTTCCTGCCATGGATAAGCATATCTTGTACTTTTTAGGCTTAAGTTTGTTATTGGGCGGTCTGCTGCAACCTATATTAGTATGGCTGAACAGGGAAAGAGCCTATTTTAAAATGGGGAATATTCGAGTGGTACAAGCATTGGCTACCTTTGGTATTAGTATTCTGTGTTTCTATGTCATAAAAAATGATTTGAATGGATTGATCATTGGTTTTATTGGCGGTCAGCTGTTTGCCTTGATTATGGGACTTTGGTTTTTGCCCAAATTATCCATGAAAATAGCCAATAAGGACTTGGTGGCCCAATACCATCAATTTATGAAATTCGGAACCATTTCTTCGATGATCAGTACTTTATCCAGAAACTTACCGGCTTTTGCCATCAAA
>JAGQYH010000005.1 GCA_020436175.1 Bacteroidota bacterium | reverse complement strand
TGTAATAAGTTAAGGCTTGTCGGGCAGCTTTTACCTGAGCATTGATGGACGGCGTAGTGATCGGTATATATTTGGTACCGGAAGTAGTACCGGAAGTTTTACCAAAGTACTTGGGCAAACCCGGCCACAAAATATCGCGTTCACCTTTTTTAACCAGTTCAATATAAGGTTTCAGTCCTTCATAATCCTGAACAGGTACCTTTAGCTTAAAATCTTCATACGCCCGGATACTATTAAAATCATGATCTTTGCCAAACTTTGTGGATCTCCCATTCTCCAATAATCTTTTAAAGATTCGTTCCTGAAAACGGATCGGATTATTAATGGCCTTGTTAAATCTGCGCACTTCCCAAGCCGCAAATGGTTTAGCTAAAAAAGATTTTAATCCCATGTTGTAAAAATAAGCTTTTAACCATTTAAAGAAAGCTGTCGGAAGAGAATTGTAGGAGAGTTTGATAATTGCGGCTTTAAGTGGATATTTACAGGCTCAATTATCGAGTATGACACCGCTATTTTACATCATTATTGCCTTTATACTTATTGAATTTATAGTTTCCAAGTATTTAGATCATTTAAATGACAAAACATGGTCGAACCAATTACCGGAAGAATTGGCCGACCTTTATGATGCAGAAAAATATGCCAAGGCACAGGAATATGATAAAGAGAAGGGAAAACTAAGTAATATCAGCAGTTACCTCAGTTTAATATTAATGCTTTCTATGATCATTTTTGGTGGTTTTGCTTGGTTGAATGAATGGGTAATATCAATGACAGACAATGCTATCCTCCAATCACTTTTGTTCTTTGGCGTTTTATATGTAGCCAGTGATGTTATCTCACTGCCTTTTTCCTATTATGGCATCTTTGTCATAGAAGAAAAATACGGATTTAACAAAATGACGATTTCCACCTTTATCGCGGACAAATTCAAAGGATATTTAATGACGGCTGTGTTGGGCGGAGGTATTTTAGCTTTAATCTTATGGTTTTACAACACTGCAGGAGCCCATTTTTGGTTATATGCCTGGGTTTTGGTTACGGCTTTCTCCTTATTCATGACCATGTTTTACACTTCTATTTTTGTGCCCATTTTCAATAAGCTCACCCCTTTAGAAGATGGCAGTTTACGTCAAAAAATTGAAGCATTTGCAGCAAAAGTCAACTTCCCGTTAAACAACATTTCTGTAATTGACGGTTCCAAGCGAAGCACAAAGGCCAATGCTTACTTTAGCGGTATTGGCGCCAAAAAGAGTATTGTTTTGTATGATACTTTAATGAAGGATCATACCGATGAAGAATTAGTAGGCATTTTAGCGCATGAAGTAGGTCACTATAAGAAAAAGCATATTCAAAAAGGGATGGCAATTTCTATTTTACATACCGGCTTTATGCTCTTCCTGATAGGAAAATTTGTGGGCAGTCAGGCATTTGCGGAAGCGTTGTTTGTGCCGGAGCCCAATTTTCATATCGGTATTTTGGTATTCGGCATTCTATTTACACCCATTTCAATGATTACCGGACTGATGATGAATGTCTTCTCCAGAAAAAATGAGTTTGAAGCAGACAACTATGCTAAACAACATTACGATGCACAACCACTGATCGATGCCTTGAAAAAGTTAAGCATTAACCATCTCAGTAATTTACAGCCACATCCCGCTTATGTTTTCTTTCATTATTCACATCCGCCTTTGTTGGAAAGATTGAGAAACTTAATGCGTTGATGAATTGATAAACAATGATCTGAGAGAATTGAATAGTAGAATATATGACTTATAAGTGAGTGTAGTTACTTAACATTTTATTATTTCAAATAGAGCATAATGTTTTCCTAAATAATCACTATCTTTGCAGCCCAAAATAAAATTTAGAAATCATGTTTGCAGTGGTAGAAATAGCCGGACAACAATTTAAGGTAGAAAAGGATCAAGAGATCTTTGTACACAGATTAGAAGGCAATGTTGGCGATAGCGTTGAGTTTGCAGATGTTCTTTTAGTAGATAACAACGGAAGTGTTGAAGTAGGCGCACCTACTTTGAAAACAAGTGTAAAAGCATCTATTGTTGAGCATTTAAAGGGCGACAAGGTTATTGTTTTCAAAAAGAAAAGAAGAAAAGGATACCAAAAAAGTAATGGTCACAGACAATATCTTACAAAAGTAAGGATTGAAAGTATTGCCTAATCAGACTTTGAAATAAATTACATTTAGAATTATAAAATCATAAATCATGGCTCATAAGAAAGGTGCCGGTAGTACTAACAACGGAAGAGATTCAGTAAGTAAACGACTTGGCGTAAAAGTTTTCGGTGGTCAATTTGCCATTGCAGGAAACATTATTGTACGTCAGAGAGGTACAAGATTTCATCCAGGAGAAGGTGTAGGAATCGGTAAAGACCATACTATTTATGCTGTAACCGATGGCACAGTAGTTTTCACTAAGAAGAAAAACAACAAAACTTATATTTCAATTGCTACCGCCGGTGCAGATATGGAAGAGTTAAAAGCACCGGTTGCCAAGCAAAAGGAAGCTCCAAAAGCTGTTGAAGTAAAGGAAGCACCTGCTGCTGAGGTAGCAGAAGCTCCTAAAAAAGCTAAGGCAGCAAAAGGAGATGATCTAAAGAAGATCGAAGGTATTGGTCCTAAGATTGCAGAAACATTAGTGGCAGCAGGCATTTCAACATTTGCGGAATTAGCCAATACATCAGCTGAAAAGATTGCAGAGATCATTGCAGATGTTAGAGGTAATCACGTAACCGATACTTGGCCAAAACAAGCTGAATTAGCAGCGGAAGGCAAATGGGATGAATTGAAAAGCTGGCAAGATGAATTAAATGGCGGAAAAGAATAAGTTCTAACCGTTAATGCAAATTATTGAAGCCATTTCATGTTAACATGAAATGGCTTTTTTTATTTCCGTAGGTTTCTATCCAGAAATGGCCCATTGACAATATAAATGCTTATCCAAACGGCCAAACTGAAATAAAGTGTCATCCAAACGAACTCATATTGCCAATCCACATACGATCTTGTTAAACGCCATTCAGTAGCTACCTCTCGAAAGCCCTCCACTAAAGTAGAATAAACTTTACCATTGGCTTTTCCGGCTAACCAACCTCTAACATAATTCGGAACATCTACGGTTACCATATATACGACATACAAAGCAGAAGCCATTATTCCTGCTGAGAAAAAATGCCGCTGAGCTTTGGTGTAATATTTTCTGGCTATTACAAATCCATAAAGCGTAACCGCCGCTGCCACTGCCCACAAGGACTCTTCCACCACACTACCGATATAGTTGGTTGTAGTACAAGCATACCATGAAAACATTTCAGCCACAACAATTAAAAAAAACGGCCACTTAGCTATTTTTAACAAGGTTTTATTTCCCGTGTGAATACCCGCCTCATATAGAATGAAACACCATTGTGCTACAAAACTGAGCTCTGCAATAGTCGCAACAGATCTTCCAATCGCCACGCTGGAGATCCAATGATCGTATAAAACTATTCTTCGGATATCGCCACGAGGTAGAATGGATCGGAATCCACAGCCCAACGTATATATTGCTGCCAATAAAAACTGCCAGTTTCTTATCCTTTTCAGCTGATCCGATACCATAGGTAATTTACCCTTGAGTTTCAAATAACTATAAATGAGTAGACAAATATTGAAAGCAGCAATAAAAGATAATAAACGCCACCAAATAATCACTGATTGTGAAGTTTCCATAGATAGTTTACAATTGTAAAACGTTAATGGCCATAAAAGCCCTTCAATTATTTGTCAAGTATTAACTACTGATCAACAATTGATTGCATAATATTACCACTAAAATTGTTAAAATCTATTGTATCCTCAAAATTATACGGAGAACTTTCACACATTGTAAAAGATAAGACATTACTCTCCCGGAACATATGCCTTCATAACGGCTTCTGCTACCTTCCATCCCACACTTTTATCCAATACATTCGGGATGATAAGATCCTTGCTCAAATCATCGGGATGCACGCATCTGGCGATGGCATAGGCCGCTGCCAATTTCATACGAGGCGTAATTCGTTTGGCTCGTACATTTAAAGCTCCCCTGAAAATACCCGGAAATGCCAATACATTATTCACTTGATTAGGAAAATCACTTCTTCCGGTTCCCACCACACCGGCACCACCTTTGTAGGCATCTTCAGGCATTATTTCGGGATCAGGATTAGCTAAAGCCAAAATAACCGGATTATCAGCCATAGTTTTAATATCATCTACCGTAAGTAGATCCGCTAAACTTACACCGATAAATACATCTGCATCCTTAATGGCATCTTTTAAAGTACCTGTTTTGTTTTCCGGATTAACATATTTCAAAAGCACTTTCTTTCTAGGGCTTAGATCTGCTCTGTCATGATGTATAATTCCCTGACTATCACAAACCAAAACATCTTTAACCGGTTGTCTGTTTTCCGGATCAAATTCTGAATCTGTCAATAATCTGGCGATAGCAATACCTGCCGCACCTGCTCCATTGATTACGATCTTCATCTCATGAATATCCTTTTTATAGAGTTTGCACGCGTTATACAAGGCGGCCAAAACTACAATTGCCGTTCCATGTTGGTCATCATGAAATACCGGAATACCTAAATCTTGTAACCGCTCTTCGACATCGAAACATCTGGGAGCCGCAATATCTTCCAAATTGATGCCTCCAAATACAGGCGCAATACGTCTAATGGTTTCAACAATTTCATCTGTATCCTGAGTGTCCAAACAAATTGGGAAAGCATCAATATCTGCAAATTTTCTAAGTAACAAACATTTTCCCTCCATTACCGGCAACGCCGCTTCCGTACCAATATTTCCCAAACCCAACACTGCCGATCCATCCGTAATAACCGCTACGGTATTATTCTTTATGGTGAGATCCCATACACTACTCGGATTTTCAGCAATGGCGCGACAAGGCTCTGCCACTCCCGGTGAATAGGCCAAAGCCAAATCATCCGTTGTTCTTAAATTAATTTTGGCACTAATACTGATCTTTCCTCTTAATTTTTGGTGCAGTGCCAATGATTCAGCATAATAATCGCGCATGGTGTTTCTTTAGATTGCTTTCGTGAATTGTATTAAATGTATTAGTTCCTTGGATGGCAAGTACCATGCAAATGATTATCGTTTTGTTATAATGTATAACTAGAATTAATTAGGCTTACACAAGAAAATTAAAAAGTGTCGGATCGTCATTCAAAATTTTGAAATCAATTCCATATTTGGTCATTCGATCCAATAGCGGCTGATAATCTTCTTTCTTTCCTATTTCAATACCTACCAATGCCGGACCGGCTTCTTTTGTATTTTTCTTGGTGTATTCAAACAAGGTAATATCGTCAGTTGGACCTAATACCTCATTTACAAATTCCTTTAGTGCCCCGGCTCTTTGTGGGAATGTGATCACAAAATAGTGTTTCAATCCTTCAAACAAAAGTGATTTTTCCTTTATCAAAGGCATTCTACTGATATCATTATTTCCTCCGCTTAAAATACAAACTACCTTTTTTCCTTTGATCTTCTCTTTGTAATCCACTAAAGCTGCTATGGATAATACACCTGCCGGTTCAGCCACAATAGCGGCTCGGTCATACATTTCAAGGATATAAGTACAGATTCTTCCTTCCGGAACCAAAATAATGTCATCTAATAGCCTCTTTAATATTTCAAAGGTATATTGCCCTACTTCCCTCACTGCTGCACCATCAACGAAATTGTCAATTTTATCCAGCCGAACGACACTGCCTTTTCTAAATGATTCATACATAGCCGGTGCGCCTTTAGGTTCTGCCCCAATTATCTGAACATTTGAATTTTTACTTTTAATGTATAAACAGCAGCCGGCAGATAACCCACCGCCGCCTATAGGTGCAAATACAAAATCGGGCGGCTCATTCCCACATTGATCCAAGATTTCCTTTCCTACAGTACCTTGTCCTTCAATAATCAAAGGGTGATCAAATGGCGAGACGAATGTTTTATGGTGTTTCTCGCAAAAGGCTAGTGCATATTCCTTGGCATCGTCATAGGTATCGCCATGTAGTACAATATCAATACTTTCTTTCCCGATATAGCTTACCTGTCTGACCTTCTGTTTAGGTGTTGTGGTGGGCATAAAAACCGTTCCTTTGATATTTAACTTGTCGCAGGAAAAGGCAAAACCTTGTGCATGGTTTCCGGCACTGGCACAGACCACACCATTTTGCTTTTGTTCATCAGTAATATTAGACAAAAAATTGAATGCCCCTCTTAACTTGTAAGACCTCACCGCTTGTAGATCTTCTCTTTTGAGATACACCTCCGCTTCAAAAAGATCTGACAAAAATTCACTCCTTTGTAATGGTGATAAATCAACTACATTCTGCAATGTAGCAGCGGCATCAATGACACCTTGAACACTTGGTTGAAGCTCTTTACTCATACCATTTGATTAACAGCAATCAAAAGTGCAATAAAAAATGCAATTATCATTTGTAGTTGAAACAAAGTTATTGTTAATGTTCAGTAGTATTTGATAGATTTTTGAACTCAAAACCCACTACAGCTATAAGAATGATAATTATTTGACTTTCTAACCGTTAATTAATTTGTAGATATGGCTAATAGCTAGTAAATTTACTAAGTATATAAGTATACCACATGAAAATTAGAAATTTAATTATACTCCTAATAACCGTATTAAGCTTAAACAGTTGCTTTATCGGTGACACTGATGATTTGGAAGTGGTTTATAAGACAACTTTAATTGAGGTTCTTTGTCAAACACCGGAATTAAGCACATTCTGTGATATGGTTTATTTAACTACTCCAAGACCGGAAGGAGGCAGAGATCAGTTTACACCTTTTATGGCATGGAAACTGCAATTTTCAGGAAGTGGAAGAGGTTGCCCTGATAGAAATTCGGTTGAAACTGTATTTGCACCTACCAATGCTGCATTTGAGGCTTGGTTTAGCAGATTGGGCTTTACAGACCTTGAAGATTTTGTAGATCGTTTACCGGATGGATCCATTAGACAAGGGAAGCAGGACACCATAGATATATTAGTAAAACATCATGTTCTTAATAAGGTAAAATTAATCAATAATGTTCAAGACTTTACTGAATGTAACGTAGAAGAGTTAATCGGTGGTTCAGAAGGTTATGAGATGATGTTTGGTCGGTGGAATTTTCTAGAAAATCCAACCACAGGTCAGTTTATTGCAGCATCAGTTACATTTGGCAATCAGACAACAACAGCGATTACTTCTCCTGATTTGAGTTCAACTGATGGAGCTGTTTATGCTGTTAATGATGTGCTTGCCTATTAGTTGACTCATATTTCATTTTTGAACCCATCCAAACTGCATCAAATGGTGCATAGTGTGTTTGAATTGAAATAAAATGGAATCAGCCCTATTCAATTTTCCGTAATATGGATGCAATGTAAATTGAAAAGTATCCGCGTTTATCATTTCGAAGAATGTGCTTATCTTTTGCTCTAATACCTTGATGGCATCTTCAATACTTCCATATTTCAATGGCACTAGTTCATTTTCAGGAATCATTCCGAATTTAAAATTCTGACTAAATCCATAATGACTTCTTAAAAAAGAGAGATACTTAGGCAGTTTTTCTTCTTCAATTAAAAGATTAACCGCTCTTTCGCCCAATGAATTTTCATAAATAAAGATCAAGTGTTCGATCATATGCTGGGGTGTCATCATGCCCCATAGCGGTTGATCTGTAGATTGCAGTGTTCTTAACCAAACGATAGATTGCTCCCGAATAAATGCTTCCTGATCAACATCCAAATCTAATATCGGTAGTGTTTGCTTCATGCTTAAAAATAAAAAAAGACTGATACTATTGTCGCATCAGTCTTACTTATAAAGTTCAATTCGTTCAATCTAGTTAGCCTAAAAATGATGAATACATCCAAACCAACTTCTCTTGTTCTCTGATGTAATCGCTCATCAATGCATTTGTTCCTTCATCATCAATCTCTCCAGATAATGCCAATAATTCTCTTTGCTTCGAAATCAATGTTTTAAAAGATGTCAAAATGGATTTTACCGCCTGCGTGCCTTCCGCTACATTTTTCACCTCCTTGATTTCTGAAGCTTTCACATAATCCGTAAAAGAGTGTGTGGGGGTATAACCTAAAGTTAAAACCCGTTCCGCGATCTCATCAATTTTTATTTGAAGATCATTATATAATTCTTCAAATTTTAAATGCAATTCAAAAAATTTCAAACCCTTAATATTCCAATGAAATCCTCTTGTATTCTGATAAAAAACCTGATACGAAGCTAATAGTTCATTCAATCCTTTCGCTAGTTTTTTAGCTTCATTATTGTTTAATCCTATGTAATTTAATTCTGCCATTGTGTACAATAATATTTTACAGTTGTTTACTAATGATTACAGAACAACCCTATAAGATTTATAGTTCCTATTTTTGCTTTAAGTCAAGAATAAAATCACCGGATTTAATCCAATTGGTCTCATCAACCACTGCTTTATAATTGTACACCCAACAATCTAATGTTTGTTCATCGCTTAAATGAGCTATTGTCTCCACCCTCTCATATTCATCCGATTCTTCATTGGAATGATAAATACCTTCGTATCCATCTAATTCATGTAATACTTTTTCCCGTGAAGCCAGTGGCAATTCATATACATCACCATAAACTTTGAATGATTTGGAGGAATCCAATACAATCGCGGGATACCATGTGATCTTGTACAATTTTGCATAGATGAAAGCTTGTCCTTTATATACTCCATTGGCCTTTAGATAGTGCGCCATGTGGTTGATACTGTCATCTCTTAGTGTACCGTAAACAAACAAATTTGAGATATTATCTGACATCCTGATTAGAACATTTTAGTTAACGACTTATAGTAGTAAAGAAACTATAATTACTATTGATTTATATCCAATAAATCGAACATAAAAACGTATTGCAATGCTATTTCTTTCAGTGGTTCAAATCGGCCGGAAGCCCCGCCGTGACCGGCTTCCATATTGGTTTTTAACAAAAGTAAATTGCTGCCTGTTTTCAATGCCCTCAACTTTGCTACCCATTTGGCAGGTTCCCAATATTGTACTTGCGAATCATGCAGGCCGGTAGTCACCAGCATATTAGGATAATCCATTGAAGTTACATTATCATATGGAGAATACGACTTGATATAGTCATAAAAGGCTTTATCTTTTGGATTACCCCATTCATCCCATTCGAAAGTGGTTAAAGGTATGGATTCGTCCAACATTGTGGTAACAACATCAACAAAAGGAACAATAGCCAAAACTCCTCTCCAGAGATCAGGTCGCATATTGGCAATAGCACCCATTAACAAACCACCTGCACTTCCACCCATTGCAAATAGCTTTTCCTTGCTGGTGTAATTGTTTTGTATCAACCAATCGGCTATATCTATGAAATCATAAAATGTATTTTTCTTGTGCAGTAGTTTTCCATCATCATACCACTGTCTTCCCAACTCCTGGCCACCTCTTATATGAGCAATAGCAAAGCCAAAACCTCTGTTTAATAAAGAAAGCCTTGCCGGACTAAAACCCGGGTCTAAACTATGTCCGTAAGATCCATACGCATACAACAAAAATGGTTGGCTTCCGTCTTTTTGAAATCCTTTCTTGTACACCATAGAAACGGGTACTTCTACACCATCTCTTACCGTTACCATTATCCTTTCTGATTGATAATCCTCCTTATTGAAATCGCCCAATACAGGACGTTCCTTTTTAAGTTCTCTGGTCTTTGAACTCAAGTTAAAATCGAATACCGTTTGCGGTGTCGTCATGGATGTGTAGTGAAATCTCAATTGATCGGTATCGAATTCTTCATTGGCTCCAAAATCCAAGGCATGCGCTGCCTCTTCAAAATCAATATAATAACCACATTCAAAATCAACCCAAGGCATTACTTTTATCTCACTAATGCCTTTGATCCTTTCTTGCAATACCAAATATTCCTTAAAAACCAATATGCTTTCCAATAAGATATCTTTCCTGTGAGGAATAACATCCAACCAGTTATCCAGTGATGTTTGATTGACAGGTGTACGTACTAACTTGTAGTTCTTAGCATTATCAGCATTGGTCCAAATATAAAAATGGTCTCCAAAATGATATGGTTCATATTCCAAGCCTCTCACCCTGTTTTGAATTACCTTGAAATCACCATTTGGATCATCCGCTCTCAAGTACTGAAACTCCGTTGTGAGCGTACTATGGGAATAGATCATTAAAAATTCATTGGATCTCGAACGATAAACCCCACTGAAAAATGTATCATCTTCTTCCGTGAAGATCTCCTCATCGCTTTCAACCGGTGTGCCCAGCACATGTCGCATAATTCGGTAGGACCGCAGTGTTTCCTTATCTTTTAAAGTATAAAAAACCGTTTCATTATCTTTTGCCCAGGCTACTCCGCCACTGGTATTGGGTATCTCATCATTTAAGTATGTGCCGGTCGTCAAATCTTTAAACTTAATGGTATATATCCTACGGCTAACTGTGTCTTCAGCAAAAGCCAAAATTTGATTATTATCACTTACCGATCGAGCACCAACGCTATAGTAGGTATGATCAGCTGCTAATAAATTGACATCTAACAGTATTTCCTCCTCCGCCTCCAGATGTCCTTTTTTCCTGCAATGAATCGGATACTCTTTGCCTTCTTCAAAACGATAATAGTAGTAATATCCATTGGAGACATATGGTACTGAAGTATCATCTTCTTTAATTCTACCTTTTAGTTCATCAAACAATACCTCCTGAAAGGCTTTTGTATGACCCAAAACCTTATCGGTGTAGTCATTTTCAGCCTTTAAATAATCAATCACTTCTTGATCATCTCTATCATTCAACCAATAGTAATTGTCTATTCTTGTATCACCGTGAATGGATAATTCCTTAGGTAATACTTTTGCTTTGGGAGGAATAATGGCTGAAATATTTTTTGCTTTACTCACTATATGCGGTTTTCTTCAATCGAATCGATTATTTATTTCAAATTGGCCAAATTCTCTTCTAAAATTTTGATCTTCGCCTCATTGTCTGACTTTTTCTTTCTTTCCAAATCAACAACAGCTCGCGGGGCATTGCTTACAAAGCGTTCATTGCTTAACTTCTTGTCAATCCCATTGATAAATCCTTTCAATCGATTGATCTCATCCGTTAATTTCTCACGCTCAGCTTCAGCATCTACTTCCACCTCCAATTGAGCATAAACCTTGTCGGTGCCCACCAATAAGGTTACAGTGGCTTCCACTTCTTTTTGTACCAAGGTAATTTGCTCTAAAAAGGCTAACTTTTCTACTATAGGCAAAATTCCCTCATAGCTCTTTTCATCTTTGGTTTGGATGAAAACTTTAAAAGGTTCCTTCGCTTTTAATTGATATTTGGTTCTCACATCTCTCAATGCCGTTACCAATGATTTGATCAAATCACCTTTTTTCAAATAGTCATTGTTGTAAGCGTTGGATTTTGGATAATCACTCACGATCACATCTTGATCATCGCTATTCAAAACATGGTACAATTCTTCTGTTAAGAATGGCATAAATGGATGCAATAATTTGGCAATGATCTCAAAATAAGACAAGGTTTTATCCAAGCTTTCCTGATCGATCGGTTGTTGATAGGCCGGTTTAATGATCTCTAACAACCATGAGCAGAAATCGTCCCAAACAAAGGAATACAATGTCATTAAAGCCTCTGACAAGCGATATTCTTTAAAACTGGCATCAACTTTTTCAATGGTTTCATTTAAGCGAGCCTCAAACCAGTCGAATGCCATTTGATTGGCTTCATTGTAGCCGGGTTTTACTTCCCAACCTTTGACCAATTTCAGCGCATTCCAAATTTTATTAGAGAAATTTCTGCCTTGTTCGCATGCTTTTTCATCGAACAACAAATCATTGCCGGCAGGGGCAGATAACAGAATTCCAACTCTAACACCATCTGCTCCATAATCTTCAATCAATTGCAATGCATCGGGAGAATTACCCAATTGCTTCGACATTTTACGCCCTTGCATATCTCTTACCATTCCCGTAAAATAGACGTGTTCGAATGGCTTTTCATTTCTAAACTCATACCCTGCAAAAATCATTCTAGCCACCCAAAAGAAGATGATGTCCCAACCGGTTACCAATACATTGGTGGGATAGTAATAATCCACTTCATCTGATCTTTCAAATCCATCAAAAACAGAAATTGGCCATAACCAGGAAGAGAACCATGTATCTACAACATCTTCTTCTTGACGAAGATCGTAAAGCTGTAGTTGTTCATTGCCGGTTGATTTTACTGCCTTTTTCAAAGCTTCCTCTTTAGTTTCGGCAACAAATACACTTCCATCCTTTAGGTAGTAAGCCGGAATTCTTTGTCCCCACCAAAGTTGTCTGGAAATACACCAATCTCTTATATTCTCTAACCAATGTTTGTATAGATTTTTGAATCGAGGAGGAAAGAATTGGATATTGTCATTTAACACATTCTCTAAAGCCGGTTGACTGAGTTCTTCCATTTTCAGATACCACTGATGCGTTAATCGCGGTTCAACAGCTACTTTGGTTCGCTCCGAGAATCCCACTTTATTTTTGATCTGTTCGATCTTCACCAGATTGCCACTTGCCTTTAGATCTTTGGCAATCTTCTTTCTCACCACAAACCTGTCTTCACCAATATAAAACTGAGCCTCATCGCTCATTGTGCCATCAGCATTTAAAATATCAATGGTGGCTAAATTGTGTTTCTGACCTAAAACATAATCATTCTCATCATGGGCTGGCGTAACTTTCAAGGCTCCGGTTCCAAATTCAATATCAACATATTCATCAAAAATGATTGGTATTTCTCGATTGACTATCGGAACAATTGCTTTTGCTCCTTTCAAATGACGATATCTTTCATCATCCGGATGAACGCAAATGGCGGTATCTCCCAAAATCGTTTCCGGTCGTGTTGTTGCAATGGTAATAAACTCATCCTCTCTATTGGCTAAAGCATATCTGACATGATACAGATTCGAATCTACTTCTTCGTAATTCACTTCTTCATTCGACAAAGCCGTTTTAGCTTCAGGATCCCAGTTGGTCATTCGTTGCCCCTGATAAATCAATCCTTTTTGATGCAAATGAACAAAAGCCTTAATTACCGCTCTTGATAAGCTTTCTTCCATTGTAAAACGGGTTCTCTCCCAGTCGCAACTGGCACCCAATTTTTTCAACTGTTCTAATATGATTCCACCATATTTCTCTTTCCATTCAAAGGCGTGTTCCAAGAATTCTTCTCTGGTTATATCTGCTTTATTGATGCCTTCGGCTTTTAGCTTGGCCACTACCTTGGCTTCCGTAGCAATGGAAGCATGGTCGGTTCCCGGTACCCAACAGGCATTGTAGCCCTGCATTCTGGCTCTTCGAATTAATACATCCTGAATGGTATTGTTCAGCATATGCCCCATGTGCAAAACACCGGTAACATTGGGCGGTGGAATAACAATGGTATAGGGTTCCTTTTCATTGGGTTCGGAATGAAAATAATTTTTATCCATCCAATGCTTGTACCATTTCTTCTCTACCGACTGATGATCGAAATGTTTAGATAGTTCTTTGTTAGATGATGTATCCATTTTACGCTTATAATATTGCTGCGAAGTTAGAGAATTTAAGTGTTTAAGGCTTTGAATATGACAAATGAGGCTAGGTTTTAATAATCATTTTACAGATTATAAAAATAGCTTACCCCTATTTGATGTAGGATTAGGAATCTTCCAGAATCTGATTAATTCATCTCCGGAAGTGAAAATCAATAGTGCGATTCAAATTAAATCAGTCCACATCTTCTCCAATCGGATAAGGCCAAACTTCATATCCGGCTCTGCGTAAAAGATTGATTACCCCAAATTCACCTTCTAAATGACCTGCTCCCACAGCGATAAATGCATTCCCCTCATCTATCCAAGTAGTCAATTCCGGCATCCATTGTGTATTTCGCTTATTCAAGAGTAATTCTTTCATTTTCGGACTTTCCATTTCATCCTCGATCAAGTGATTCAGAACATCCAAATCCTGATCTTTGTAAGCTGCAATCATTTTCTGATATTGAGCTTTAGTCTCATGCCAATCTCTGATGGCTGTCACCATATCTTGTAGTTGCTCTTCAATTGGAATTTGATCTAAAAATTCTAATTGCTCACGGAATGTCTCCAAGCCATAAGAAGCCACATTATGCATGCCTGCTAATTCATTAAAATTAGATTCATAAGATGCCGGGTTCTCTCCCAAAAATTTGTAAACGACTAACTGTTGAATGAAAATCGGTTTCATTCTGGCGTATGCCGATTCGAATTGTGATCTACTCAAGCCAATACTATCACTTAAACGAGTGCTGATAAACTCATAATCTTCTTCTGACAAATAGTCCTTTATGGTTTTATTGTCAGGCAGTAATCCGGCACCGGCAATGGCATTCATATCCATCTCATCAAAGTCAATCTCCATGATCAATTTATCTGCCTCCACTAATTTCTGTTTGACGTTAGCCCCAAGAAAGTAATCCTCTGCACTAATAACATGGATGGTTCCGTATATATACGAAGGCTTTTCAATATCCTTTCCTCTCACTTGCCAAAACAGCGATTGATTTCCCGGCGGGATCCCTGTACTCATCGTTTCCTTCACGGGTTTTTCTGTTTTTTCTTCTGCCACCTCTTTGCTTCCTTTACAAGCCGTGTTCAGTAGCACCAACAATCCAATGATTGCCATTTGTAATGATCTCATTATTTGACTTTAAAGCACAAAGGTACAAAGTTGATGCCGTAGCGTTGTTAATAATTCTAAATATGTAAAATTGTCAGCATTATTTCCCACTCCAATTTGTTCGAATAAAACAAAATGAAATATCTTAACGTTAATCATCATAGCGTCTAAACTGTTTAAAAAATGAAATCCATCATTCTTGTTAGTGTTATTCTTTTTAGTGCTCTGAACTTCGCTTTTGTTTTTCCTAAGGAAGAAACAACCGAATTAGACAAACAGGTGATACACTGGAAAGAGGGTAATCCGCTCAGTTGGAATGATTTTATCGGCAGAACGAAAACCTTTACCAGCATTAGTGCTTTAACGGCTTCTGCCATTGAATATGCTTATGAATGCAGCGATAATGATGTTACCGTTTCGGTAAAAGCCATTTTTATTCCGGAAGAATCATGGGTAAAAGCTGATGCCATGAATGATTATGTTTTAGGACATGAACAACTGCATTTTGATATTACGGAAGTATATGCCAGAAAGCTTCGAAAGGAACTTAACACCAGAATTACGACCTGTAGAGATATAAAAAATATTGAAAGCATTGCCAATAGTGTCATCAAAGAATGGAAAAAGGAGCAAGCCAAGTATGATGCCGATTCAAAACACAGCATGGATAAAGAACTACAAGCTTTATGGGCTAAAAAAGTAAGGCAAGATTTGGCGAATTATAAGGCCTATTCACTGTAAATAATGTGGCACAATAATCGGCTGTGTTAATGGTTTAAATAACTGCAATGCCATTCCTTTTTCATACATATATCGAATGGCGGACTTCCCCTCTTCACCGAGATCTACAGAAAAATCATTGACATAGAGGTCAACATGTTTGTACATCACCTCTTCCTCCATTTCCTGGGCATTGGCTTTCATAAAGGCTAGTGGTTCATGCTCGTTCTTAAAAGCAAATTCAATACTCTTTCTAATTAACCTGTCCACTTTTCTTTGCAGATCATCCCCTAAACTGCGTTTCATGGCGATACCTCCTAAAGGAATCGGGAATCCTGTATTGGCTTCCCATCTTTCTCCCAAATCGCAAATTTTTGTCAACCCTTTCTTTTCATAGGTAAATCGATTTTCATGGATGATCACACCGGCATCAAATTTACCATTGATCACTCCTTCTTCAATATCGCTAAAAACTATTTCTACTTTGTTTTTGGCATCAGGATACTCCAAACTAAAAAGAAAATTGGCGGTAGTTAACTTCCCGGGAATGGCAATTTTGGCATTATTGATTTGTTCATCACTCAACGGCTGCATGGCAATTAATAATGGTCCGCAATTTTTGCCTAATGCACTTCCCGAATTCAGTAAAATATATTGACCATTCACATGCGCAAAGGCATGATAGCTTAATTTCGTGATATCCAAAGTGCCGGCTAACGCCTGGCTATTCAATTCTTCTACATCATGCAACCTGATATCAAACTCTAAACCTTCGGTATCAATCTTCTGATGGATCAATGCATCGAAGATAAAAGTATCGTTAGGACAAGGAGAAAAGCCGAGTGTTAGTTTCTGTTTTAGCATGGATCAAGTAGCGTGAAGTCAGTAAATTATAGCGATTTCCATGTGCTAAGTTATTATATTTAGCTTTAGTTCTGATTTTAGTAATATCAATTTATCTATAATAGAATGCTGCAAAGAATAATATGATAAATGAGAAAGATAAAATACCCGCATGGCTGATACCGATTTGCTTTGCATTTTATTTAGTGCTCAATATTATTAGTTGGCAATTCCCTTTTTTCTGGGATACGCTGTTGACTTCTACCATTTGTACCTGGTTTTTTCATAATCATTGGCATTTTGGTATTCCACCCGAAAATATTGATGCCGGTCATCCTCCACTATTTTATGCCTATATTTTTAATTGCTGGAAACTGTTGGGAAGAAATCTTCAAAGTTCCCATTTGGCTATGCTGCCCTTTTTATGGGTGATGATCTATCAATTTATCCAAATTTGCGATCGTCTATTGTCAAAAAGATGGCAAGTTACAGGAGCCGCCATTTTATTCTGCCTTGAAACCACCATTATTGCACAAAGCACAATGGTGAGTTATGATATTGCCATTTTAGCATTTTATCTATTTGGGTTAAGGTATGTTATGGATAACAAACCTTGGCCGGTAGTAATGGCGGGAATCGTATTATCCTTGATCAGTTTAAGAGGTGTGTTTGCATTTGGAGCCTTGTTTATTACTGAATTTTTACTCTATCACAACAGTCGAAAATTTAAGCATATCGCTTTAAAATATATTCCGGCAGTTTTAGTTTTTATCCTTTGGAATGTTTGGCATTACAAGATCAGTGGATGGTTTTTGTTTACACCTTCCGACCAATGGGCTGATCAGAGAGGCTGGGCAGGTATCTCCGGAAGTATAAAAAATGCGATTGTTATTATTCGAAACTTGTTGGAACCCGGCAGAGTATTACTCTATGCGGCGATATTCATTGGATTGCTTAATCGTAAATGGTTAAAAGATCAACAATTGAAAAAAATATTGATCGTCGGTACAGTTCCATTACTGATCTTTAGTATCCTTTTTATACCTTTTAATAATCCTATTGGACATCGCTATTTGATGATCGTTTTTGCTTTAAGCATAATAGCGTTGATGGCGATTATTGCACAATTTAAACATCAAACTATCTGGATAGTAGGCATTGCCATAACAATGGTCAGCGGACATTTTTGGTATCGTTTCTATCCTAATTCTGTTTCTAAAGGATGGGATGCCAGCCTAGCTCATATCCCATATTTTATGGTAAGAAAACAAATGTGGCAATATTGTGATGACAACAATATTTCAATTGAAGATCTTTCAGCAAAATTTCCTGTCAATGTTTCCTTCGATCAAAGCAATTTGAATAATGATAAACGGAAACCGAAAGAATATAAAGGGCATCATCAGTATGTTTTGACTTCAACTGTCAATAATAATTTTGAAACCGAGGAACTTGATTCCATTTCCACCCATTACGAATGGATTAAAACTATACAGGATGGAGGTATCGAGATGAATTTGTACGAACTGAAATGACAAACTAGTTAATTCCTATCCAGAAAGGTCAAAATGAAAGCATTTACATTTTTCACGGCTAACGGAATATTCCAATTGGCTTTGTTTCTCTCTTCTACATAATTGGAAATAGCACGTAATTCTTCGTATTGAACCACCGATTGTTTGCAGGCAAAATGAACGGCGATTCCTTCCATCACTTCAATCTGCGGGTTATATTTCCTTTCCAACTGAGCAATTTGATCCACTTTTCCCGAAACTTTATTCACACTGATGGCTCGAACTTTTTTAAAGGAAGGATTCAAGTTCAGGTTGGTTTTATTGTTGTATATCTTACCGCTTTTAAAAGGATGTGATTCTCTTTTGGTTAATCCGATGTCAAAAACATCTTCAAATGTATCAGGTGATTCAACTCCCAAATCGCCGTATTGTTGCCGATTAACGGATACCACCTCTCCCAAATTCAAACTATTGTCAAAGGCTCCGGCAATACCGACATTGATTACGCCATCATAAGTATTTTTGGCCAAAGCGCGACCTAAATGGAATGCGGTAGTCATCATACCTACTCCTGTGATTAAAATAGAAATTTCATTTTTGGCGATAGTTACCTTCTGCACAATCCCTTCCATTACATTTTTGAGTTTCAAATGATCCAATAACGGCTGAATCTCTAAATGAGTAGCAGATACAATAAGGTATTTCATGGTTTTTTAGATGGCTTAGGCTTCTAAAATTTGCTCGATTGATGTATCGTAAACTTTTTTGAGATCGGTAATACTTCCAATATTTTCACCATCCACAATCACTTCATTTGATTGTACGACACCTAACTCAATATGAGGGCAGCCAAGAATCACTAGTCGTTGTCTGAGTAGTGCTTTTTTCTCAGGAGCCACGGAAACGGCCACACGACTTTGACCTTCACCAAACCAAAATGCGTCTTTTCTGATGCCTTCGACTTTATTGACGTCAAAACCAAAATTACGAACCATAGCAGATTCCAATAAAGTGATTAATAGACCGCCTTCAGAAACATCATGAGCAGATTGGATGAGGCCTTCACTGATCAAAGTTGCAATCGAACTTTGCGTTTTCGCCTCTTCAGACAATTCGAAGTGTGGCGCAGGTGATAGTTTAACGCCATGTTGCAGCGATACATATTCAGAAGAAGCAATATCGTTATATGCCTGACCGATCAAGAAGATCAAATCTCCTTCCTTTTTAAAATCGAGTGTCATTCTTTTGGCAGCATCATCAATAATGCCTAACATACCAATGGTAGGCGTCGGATTGACCGCTCTATCAGGAGATTGATTATAAAAACTCACATTACCACCGGTTACTGGCGTTCCAAATTGCACACAAGCATCGCCCATTCCTTTTAAAGCATTTACGAAATTCCAGTAAACCTCAGGATCGTAGGGGTTTCCAAAATTCAAACAGTTGGTGATGGCGGCCGGCTTACCACCGGTACATACGATATTTCTGGCAGCTTCAGATACGGCAATGGCACCGCCTTTGTAAGCATCTGCATGAACATATTTACTGTTACAATCAACGGTTACCACCAAACCTTTTTTCATTCCTTTGATACGAACAACGGCGGCATCTGAAGGAGCATTGGTGGTAGTATTGTTAATGCCTACCATAGAATCATATTGTTTATAGACAAAACGCTTGGATGCTATATTAGGTAAACCAATCATTTTATGGGTGATGGGCCTAATTTTCGTTAGGTCTGCATAATCATCCATGTTGAATTCATCTCTCTTCGCATGATAGGCAGGTTGCCGTGTTTCTCTTTGATAAACAGGAGCTCCTCCACCGAGAACCAAATCATGTGCAGGCACTTTGGCTACTAATTCATCATACATATAATATTCTAAATCACCACCTTCGGTAACTTCTCCAATGATTTCACAATTCAGATCCCATTTTTCAAAAACCGCTTCGATCTCTTTTTCTCTTCCTTTCTTGACCACCACCAACATTCGCTCTTGAGATTCCGATAAAAGAATTTCAAATGGCTTCATATTTTTTTGACGGGTAGGCACCTTATCCAGATAGATTTTCATACCATGTTCGCCTTTGGCTGACATCTCGGAAGTAGAACAGGTGATGCCTGCCGCTCCCATATCTTGCATGCCAATCATAGCCCCGGTGGCAATGGCTTCCAAGGAGGCTTCCAACAAAAGTTTTTCCTGAAAAGGATCACCCACTTGTACTGCGGGAATTTTTTCTTCTGCATCTTCACCGAGATCTTCTGAGGCAAAAGTGGCTCCATGAATACCATCTTTACCCGTCGCAGAGCCGACAATATAAATAGGGTTGCCAACACCTTCAGATGTAGCTGAAATCGTTTTACCGATCTCGACTATTCCTACAGACATGGCGTTCACTAATGGATTGACCTCATAGCAAGGATCAAAATACAATTCCCCTGCCACTGTCGGCACTCCAAAACAATTCCCATAATCACCGATACCTTTTACAACTCCTTTTAATAGATGCTGTGTTCTTTTGTTCGTCAATTCACCAAACCTTAAAGAATTTAAAGCAGCTACCGGTCTGGCACCCATGGTAAAAATATCTCTGTGGATTCCCCCTACACCTGTGGCAGCACCCTGATAGGGTTCTACTGCCGAAGGATGATTATGAGATTCTATTTTAAAAGCACAAGCTAAGCCATCGCCAATATCCACTAACCCCGCATTTTCTTCACCTGCTTCCACCAATAAGTGCTTGCCTTTTCTGGGCAGTTTCTTCAAATAAGTAATAGAATTCTTATAACTGCAATGTTCTGACCACATCACTGAAAATATGCTTAACTCTGTAAAATTGGGCGTTCTTCCTAAAATTTTCTTTATTTTTTCAAACTCCTCAGGCAACAAACCTAATTCTTTCGCCGTCTCACTATTAACTACTGGTTCTAAAATATTAACTGACATCAGATCTATTTAAATACGGCCGTGAAATTATGGAATTTTATTACATCAACCATTGATATGGTTAATAATATTTTCAATAGCTTTACAGTCGCAAACGCAGGAACTTGGAAATATTATTAGTAATATTTTATATTGTTTTTTTCTCATTTATTATTTTAAAGACCCCACTCTTTAAGTCTAATACTTTAACCAAACAATACATATTAGCCTTTTTCCTTATAAAGGTTGTTGCCGGTTTTTCCTATACCTATATCTTTAACAACATCATCAACGGCAAAGATATTTTCGTCTATTTCAATGAAAGCCAGATCGTATTTAGTGCGTTGAAAGACAATCCTTTGTACTTTATTCAATTGGTTTTTGGCCCTAATGATCTAAACAATATTCCCAATCATCTCGCACCTTATATCCATGCTATGGGCTTTTGGTTTGATCAAGGTGATTACATGATGGTTAGGCTCAACGCGATCTTTCATTTATTCTCTTTTGGATATTTTAGCGTGCATGTAGTCTTCATTTCTTTTTTATCCTTAATTGGCATATATAACATTTATAAGTTCTTCGAACCATCCTTTAATGGCGACAAATTACTGTTAATAACTTTTCTGTTTTTTACCCCTTCCATCGTTTTTTGGTATTCAGGGTTGCACAAAGAAGCTGTGGTGATTCTGGCATTGGGTTTTATATTGAACAGCTATCAGCATTTGATTCAGAATGATTTCAAGTTGAGGTATCTAATCGCTATAATTTTTGGCACCTTGTTGCTGATCATGGTAAGATTTTATGTGTTTGCTATTTTCTTCCCGGGATTGTTAGCTCTGTTTTTAAGCTATAGATTCACCAAAACACCAACGCTCTACATCTTCTCTTCAATCTACATTTTATTCGCTATTTTGATTGTTTGCTATCATTATTATTTCCCTTCGATCAGCCCTTTTGCTGAAATGATGACCAGACAGCAATACTTTTTCAATACCCCCGGAAACACTTCATATACCATACCTGCACTAGACGGAACCGTTATCAATACTTTCAAAAACATGCCGCGGGCGTTGTTTAATTCTTTGATTCATCCGGTTCCAAAAGATTGCTTTTCTTCTTCTTTCTTATGCTTTATGGCCATGGTTGAATCCTATCTGATCGTGGGCATCATATTGTTTGGAATATTGAGAATAAAATGGCAAAGATTCATGGATAGTGCCATCATCAATTATTGTCTTTTCAGTAGTATTACTTTATTAATTCTAATGGGTTTGATCGTAAACAATGCCGGCGCCTTGGTTCGTTATAAATCAGTTGTTCTCCCATTTCTTTTAGTGGGAATTTATCTAGCCACACAACCTAAACGGATGGCAAAATTTTCTCATTAATTTTACCATGATTACAGCTCAACTGATAAAGAAGCTTAAATATTTTTATTTCTTCGGAAATTATTCGAATTTAACGGCTTCATAGATAAAAAAAATCAAAAATTAAATCGTCTTGTATGGCAAATAAGCGGCTCATAGCATTAAAAGCATTTGTTTCTCGAAAAAAAGTGTTGACTGAAGAAAATACCGGTAACATTTCGGATTACTTCGGAGATAATGTGTTTAATGACAAGTCCATGCAAGCGTATCTATCTACTGATGCATATGCTCAAATCAATGAGCTCATCGGACAAAATAAAAAGATCAAGCAGGAACTTGCCGACCAACTGGCATTTGGCATGAAGAAATGGGCGATGGAACGTGGTGCCACTCATTATACGCATTGGTTTCAACCGATGACCGGCTCCACTGCAGAAAAGCACGAATCTTTCTTTTCCGGAACGTTGGCGGGCGGTATTGAAGAATTTAGCGGAAACGTTTTAATCCAGCAAATTCCCGACACCGCCAGTTTTCCAACCGGTAGTGTCAGAGCTACCTTTGAAGCTCGTGGCTACACTGAATGGGATATTACTTCTCCGGCATTCATTATGAATATCGGTGCCGGTAAAACACTTTGTATCCCCACTATTTTTGTAGCTTTTGATGGTTCAGCACTAGACTTCAAAGCGCCGCTTTTGCGCTCTTTAAGAGCCATTGAAAACGCTGCATTGGGCGTATGTAACTATTTTGATAGGAATGTCACGCGAGTGGTTCCTACCTTGGGCTGGGAGCAAGAATATTTTTTAGTGGATGCCGCCATGTATTACGCCCGGCCCGATCTGGTTATGACAGGCAGAACCATTCAAGGAAGGAGACCGGCAAAAGGCCAGCAGTTGGATGACCATTACTTTGGTGCGATTCCGGAGCGTATTTATTCTTATATGCGCGAGTTTGAAACGGAAGCACATAAGTTGGGCATACCATTGAGAACGCGACACAATGAAGTTGCACCAAGTCAATTTGAATGCGCTCCTAAATACGAAGACGCCAACTTAGCAGTGGATCACAACATGTTGCTTTTGGATGTAATGGACAGAGTTTCCAGCAAGCATAAACTTAAGGTATTAACACACGAAAAACCATTCGAAGGATTAAACGGATCGGGCAAACACAATAACTGGTCGTTGCGAACGGACACTGAAAAAAACCTTCTTTCACCGGGCACGACACCTCGTACTAATCTTCAATTCCTAACTTTCTTTTTGAATACGATAGCGGCCATTAACAAACATGAAAGACTTTTATGGGCAGGTTTTGCATCCGCAGGCAATGAGCATCGTTTAGGACTTATGGAAGCACCTTCGGAGGTAATTTCTGTTTACATAGGTTCTCACTTAAGAGAAACATTGGATATCATTGAAAAGAGGATTGATGAAGACACTTTCGGGGAACAGGAAAACCTTGAACTTCGACTGGACCTACACAATAGAATACCTTCTATTATGGTAGAAAATACCGATCAAAATCGAACCGCACCGATTGCCTTTACCGGCAACAAATTTGAATTGAGATCCATTGGCGCATCGGCCAATTGCTCCTCCATTCTTATTATTTTGAATACCATTGTTACGGAACAACTTCACGTCTTTAAAAATGAAGTGGATGCTTTGATCAAAGGAGGAGACTATAAAGATGTGGCCATTCTAAAGGTGTTAAAGAAGATCTATAAAGAAAACAAGCGAATACTTTACGAAGGCGATAATTACAGTGAAGAATGGCGTAAGGAAGCTAAAAAGCGAAAATTAAGTTTTATTTCCAATGCTCCTGAAGCCTTGGAAGCCTTAGTAGCTGAAGAGAACATTTCCTTGTTTGAAAAGCATAAAGTACTATCTAAAAAAGAATCCCATACCCGAAGAGATACCTTTTTAAAGAATTATTCGCTTTCCATTCAAATTGAATCCAGAATTTTGGGGGAGATGGTTTTAAATCAGATCATTCCGGCAGCGGCCGACCACCAAAATAAATTATTAAAAACCCTAAAAGGCATTAAAGAATTGGGTTTGGATATCTCCAAAAACAAACTTTTAGAAGTTTTAAGTGAAATCTCTCAACATATTAATGTGATTATTCCGTTAGAGAAGGAAATGGCAGCTTTACGAAAAAAAGCCAGGGAGGAAAATGACATTTTAAAAGTGGCCAAATTGTACAATAAAGAAGTAAAAGATATCATGAAAGAAATCAGATATCATTGTGATAAATTGGAAATGTATATTGATGACAATATATGGCCTTTGCCTAAATATTCTGAATTACTCATTACCACTTAAAGATCAAAACAATGAAGTGTTTTAGTTAAATACAAAAACACTATTTTTACTAAGCCAGCTGAACTTCGACAAAAGAAGAAAATAAACTTATGAGATTGAAAATGATGTGCTTCAAAAATAAATGGCTTTTTCTGGCTGTTGCCTTTCAATTTGTAATTAGCGCTTGTAATGTTACCTTAAAAGTAAAAGACGGCTTTGAAGCTTATGATCTTAAAAAATATTCCCTAGCAGCAGAAATGCTTCCCGAAGAATATGATAAAGCCAAAGACAGAAAAGACAAGCACGACATTGCGGTTAAGATCGCCGAATCTTATTTAGCCTTCAGCAATACAGAGCAAGCCGAAGTTTGGTATAAAAAAGCCGTTAATCTGGATGTTGAGCCTCAAACATTATTCAGCTATGCCATGGTGCTCAAGCAAAATGAAAAGTACGATGAGGCCATCACAACACTCAAAACTTTCTATGAGTACGACAGAAGCCAGCGATTATTGGTGGAAGGTCATATTGAAGCCTGTCAACAAGCGATAGCAGCCAAGCAAAACGAGAATTATACCAAATTAGTGAATTTATCCGGTATCAACAGTGCACAATCGGATTACGCGCCTTTAATCAAAGATGGTGAGTTGATCTTTTCCAGTAATCGCAATAAAGGAGAAGCCAATATTGATGATTGGACAGGTAAAGGATACACCAATATCTACAGTGCCATGCAATTGACCTCCACTACCTTTGATGTGGTGGAAGAATGGCGAGATAATGTGAATACTGATTTTCATGAGGCAGTGGTGACTTTAAATACCGAGGAAACGGAAATGTATTTTACCCGATGTGGAATGGACGATGACAACAAAGATGTCTGCAAAATATACAGAAGATTTAAAGAATTTGATGAATGGTCGAAGCCGGAGCAGTTGAAATTTTTTGATGACTCTACCAACGTGGCTCATCCGTTTTTGACGGCAGACGGGCAACAGTTGTATTTTACCAGTGATGAGCCTTTCAGTTACGGTGGCAAAGACATTTATGTATCCAACAGAGTGGGTGAAGAATGGGATGTTCCGATCAATTTAGGACCAAGGATCAATACAACTGAAGATGAAATGTTTCCTTATGTCAGCACTGATGGCAAATTGTATTTTTCTTCTAAAGGTCATTTTGGCATTGGAGGATTGGATCTCTTCTCTGCCGAAAAAAGAGGAAAGATCTTCACCAATGTGCAGTCATTGGGTTATCCTATAAATACCGGAAAAGATGATATTACCATCTACTTGATTGAAAGTGAAGATGATTCGGTAGAAATCACCGGTTATCTGGCCTCCGACAGAACAGGAGGAATGGGCATGGATGATGTTTATTTCTTCGAGAAAAGATTAACACCTGCGCCAAAACTTCCACCGGCTGTTTTCGTGCTGAATGGAACAGTGGAAGAAAAAGTCTTTGAAGATCCCAAAAATCCTAAAAGTGCAGTGGTAGGGCAGCAAGCCTTGCCAAATGTATCGGTTGATCTATTTGACAATACTGATGCAGCAAAACCCTATTTAAATGAATCGCTGCAAACGAGTAAAGAAGGAAGTTTTAAAACCTATTTGGATCAGAATGTTGACTACTTATTGGAGTATTCCAAAGAGGGTTATTTTTCGGGTAAAAACCTAATCAGCACAAAAAATTACGATGCCAATGATGGAGATACCGTTATCATCACCACGCAAATAACGTTAGATAAGATCTATCAGGAAGTAGAATTTGTTTTGAATATCTATTACGATTTAGACAAAGCCGATATCCGACCGGATGCTGCTGTGGTGTTAGATTCTTTAGCGAATATCTTGTTAGCCAACCCTAGTTTGCGGGTAGAGTTAGCCTCGCATACCGACTCTCGTGGAGACGACCCTTACAACCTCAACTTATCTCAAAGAAGAGCAGAATCAGCTGTTGCTTATTTGATCAGTAAAGGCATTCATGCCGAAAGATTAATTGCCAGAGGCTATGGAGAAACCCGATTGATCAATGAATGCGGTAATGGTGTGATCTGTACAGAAGAACAACATCAGCAAAACAGAAGAACTACGTTTAAAGTAATCGGTTTGGATTATGAATTGAAATCGGAATGATTGAATCCAACTACAACTTAATCAATTGACGGACTAAACTATTATTGTTAGAAACCAGCTCTAACCAATAAGCACCGGCATCAATGCCTTTCATTTCCAATTCGGCAGTCAGCTGTCCAACTTCTAAATTATCGCTGAGTAACAATTGGCCGCTTACGTCAAACAAAAATATCTCCAT
>JAGQYH010000059.1 GCA_020436175.1 Bacteroidota bacterium | reverse complement strand
ATCCTCCGCCAATTTCACCACGCCAAAAGCCGATGGATCTGCCACTTTTTGGACGAAGATCATTCCATCCTGCTCTTCGTTGATCCTGTCTTTTCCTTTAAACAAGGTATCGGCAAAAGCGACAATCACTTTGCCATCCAATAAGCTTTTAGCACACAAAATGGCATGTGCCGTACCCAGCTTTTCTTTTTGATAAAAGATGTGACCGACCGCTCCCAACCTTTTAGCTATTTTTAACAAATTATCCTCTACTTCCTTGCCAAAATCTTCTCCGATGATAAAACCAATAGCGTTAACTTTTTCTTCCGATAAATTGACAATGTCTTCCACCAATCGTTCAACAATTGGTTTTCCGGCTACCGGAATAAGAGGTTTTGGGGTGGTAATAGAGTGCGGCCGAATTCTCGTTCCACGTCCGGCCATAGGTATAATAATATTCATTTTAGCTAAGAGATTTTTTACTGTAATTTATTGAATGTACTGTTCACCATTGGAAATGGATGCGTCATTATATTAGGTTCAATCCATAAGGTTTAAGCTTACTTTACTCCGGTATGGCCGAATCCACCTTCGCCTCTTTCTGTTTCCGATAACTCATCTACTTCTACGAACGTAACTTTCTCATATTTGTTGATGACCATTTGTGCAATACGCTCGCCGTGGTGTACTTGTGCCGTTTCATTGGATAAATTGATGAGGATGATCTTGATCTCTCCTCTGTAATCTGAATCGATTGTGCCTGGCGTGTTTAATAATCCGATGCCCTTTTTGATGGCCAAGCCGCTCCGCGGTCGAATTTGGGCTTCATAGCCTTGAGGAAGTTCAATGTATAATCCCGTAGGAATGAGGGCTCTTTGCAATGGTTTCAATGAAATAGGCTCTGTTAAAGAAGCACGCAAATCCAACCCGGCAGACCCTTCGGTTTCATAAGCAGGTAACTGATTATCAGACTCATTGATTATTTTAATTGTCATATATATTGTTTAGTATTTAGAGGTAAAATGAAATACTGAAGACCTTGTCTGTTGATCTCCCTATTCACGATCACATCTCTTTAAAATTAGATCGCTCAAAGATAAAATAATTCTAAGTGTTAATTTCATTCATCCGGGTTTTAATACGGGATATTATGTTTTTTTAGCGCAATAGTATCAACAGATCATTCTGCTTCCACATTCATCTTCTTATTTTTATGTGTTCGGACAAGTGAAATTGGTCTTTATTTATTAGAATTAGGGGTTTGTTTGCCGGATGGTCGAGGTTTTCATCTTGCTGACAAAGTGAATAGTCTGACACTATAAAGAACCTTCCTGAAAGTATTTTACGATCACAACAATCAACAATACCAAGAAAATAGATCCTAAAACCGTGATGAATATTTTCCATTTGTCATAAGGTCTGTCACCGTGGGTTTCTCCTGTT
Organism: Bacteroidota bacterium; assembly: GCA_020436175.1. Classification (GTDB taxonomy): domain Bacteria; phylum Bacteroidota; class Bacteroidia; order Chitinophagales; family JADIYW01; genus JAGQYH01. The sequence goes on along the minus strand of JAGQYH010000059.1, from coordinate 10,221 downwards.
CTTCCATTGATCAAAAAGCGATATACTTTTTTATTATAGCGAAAAGCACTTACCCAAATAGGCAATAAAATATGCTTAAAACTAACGTCATTGAACTGGGTTTGTGAACTATGAATGCGTTGCTCATCTCCACCAATATCCTGTAGAATGTGTCCGCGAATGATGTGCCCCATTTTAACTTTTACCAATCTAAAGCCTTCTTCCACGCCAATTTGATAGATCTCCGTTCTAAACCCTGAAAGAAATTTTTCATCGAAAGGCACCAAGTTGTGTAGATCATACGGTTCCAACATGTCAATATATTTGGAGTCTAACGAAGTGCTGGCCACAATCAAGGTATCATCAAAATTCACATTAACACTACCGGAAACACTATGCCATCTGGTTTTGATAACCGTTTGAGTGGTGGTGACCATCTTGCCATTCACCATTTGTTGCACTCTAACGGTGTCGGTGTAATGAATGCCTCTTTCTCCTCTGTACTTCGTTTGGGTTTGGCTGTCAAATGTCCAATACGGAATGTAAATGCCGACAATTTTATCGTCCAATCGTTGTACATCTTTCAGCTTGCCCGGCAAAAACCATTTTCCTTTCAACCACTTTTTGAAATGTTCCTTAGCTTCTCTTTCTGTAATTTTAAATGGAAGAATGGCTTTGGGTTTAAGCAATGAAGAATTATTGCCGCCTTCCATCACCAAACTATTGCTGCAATACGGACATTCCATAGAACTTACTCCCGGAGGAAACGCCGTATTGGCTCCGCAAGCACTACATTTTACCTCTTTAACCTCAAGCTTTTCTTCTTTATCGAGACTTTCTCTGATAAAATTTTCATAGTCGATTTCCTCAATGGTCACGGTATGATCCGTGATCTCATTACTCGTGCCACAATAAGGACAAACCAAATGCTCCGTTCCGGGTTGAAACTTTAGCTCTGCAGCGCACTTGGTACAGTTTACAATTTCAACTAATGAGGATACCGGATTAATTTCGGGCATTTTTCAGGCGATTATATCAGTATTTTAAAAACAGCTTTAAAACTAAACCAAGGCGTAAGACACCTTGTACTATGCTCCCGGAATTGGCGGTGGCATCGTATTAAAGGCAGCACTTAATTCTGTTAAGGAAGCCGCCGGCATCCAATTGGCTAAACCGGTTTTCCATATCAACGACTCGGGCTGTATTGCTCCTGTTTGAATGCCGTCTTTGATCAAGGCAATATCAAATGGACCGGTAGATTGCCCGTCTTTGGCCACATAATAAGCCACTTGATTAGGCAACGGCGGAGGAACACTTTCCCCTTTGGCTACTTGTTGTGTTGACATTTGTGTCATCATTTGTTGTGCCATCGCAAAACCGATACCCATGCCTATACCTTCACCTGCCCCTCCACTCGGATTTTTCGCAGCATTTTCCATGGCTTCCGCAGCTTGATATTGCGTGTATTTGCTAAGATCGCCAATAACGCCCATGCTACTTCTCTTATCTAAAGCCTCTTCTACTTTTGGTGGCAGTGAAATATTCTCAATTAACAAGGCCGTTAATTCTATGCCGTATAGTCCAATTTCTGTCTCTATCTTATTCTTGATGAACTTTGAAAGTTGTTCGTAATTGGCCGCCATCTCTAATACCGGAATTTTACTCTGCCCGGCTACTTCCGCAAATCTGCTGACGATAAAATTTCTTAGTTGTCCAGTGATCTCATCAACTGTAAATTGACCATCTGTTCCGGCTATTTCACGGATCAATTTGGCAGCATCATTTACTTTTAAGGCATAAGTACCAAACGCCCTGATCCGTAAAGGTCCAAATTCAGGATCGCGCAACATAATAGGATTTTGCGTGCCCCATTTAAGATTGGTGAAATTTTTGGTGTTGACGAAATATACTTCTGCCTTGAATGGACTGTTAAAGCCATGTTTCCAACTTTTCAGGGTGGTGAGAATGGGCATGTTTTCCGTAGTCAGTTCGTACAAGCCCGGCTTAAAAACATCTGCAATTTCTCCTTCATTGACCAATACGGCTACCTGAGATTCCCTCACCGTTAATTGTGCGCCATATTTTATCTCATTTTGATAGCGTTCGAAACGATAGACCATGGTGTCTTGCGAATCATCCGTCCAAGCAATGATGTCAACAAATTCCGATACTAATTTTTTCCAAAGATTCATTGTATTTATTTTAAAGATTAATAGTGGTCACTGAACCGTAATTTCCCTCAAAATACGATGGTTCAATTAAAGATGGAAGAATTGTTATGGAATTTTAACGAATCAAGGTAATATGTCCCTCTTTATCTGTTTTCTCACCCGTTTCAGTATGGGTGGCTTTAAGATAATACACATAAACATCCAACTCTTGATCAACCCCTTTGTAGGTACCGTTCCAACCAACTGAAAAATCATTGGTTTCAAACAACAATTCTCCCCATCTGTTATAAATTCTGAAAACATCCAAGTCAAATTCCTCAATATCTCCCAAGATGGCTAATAAATCATTGTCGTTATCTCCATCCGGTGTAAACGCGCTAGGCACAAACAATCCGGGTAAATCCAACGCACAAACCAAAACCGAGTCTTTTATAGGACAAGATTCGTTTCCGATCGGCGTAACCGTTACAAACACATAAGCAGAATCGTCAACGAAAGGCTGAACAAATGTTCCCGTACATCCCAATACACAGCTCAATTCAGCATCAGAAGACCATTCAATATCATACGCCGTGCCGGTTGGAGCATTAACCGTTACAAATAATGGAATGTTTTGTCCTTCAGGAACACAAATCACATCGGCTCCGGTGATTTCAGCAGTAAGATCACCAATAGTATTTACCGTAATGAGGTCAGAACTCACTTCTCCCGAACATCCTGCTTGTGTAGTATAAGTCGCTCTTACAATGTCCCCTTGCGAACCGTTATCCAAAACAAAAGTATTGGCTTGCTCCCCAATTTGCAGTACACCATTCACATACCAAGCGATCATCCCGGTTGGCCCACCGCCGGAAGTATCTGCAAAAAATGTTACAGATTCTCCATCACAGATGAGCACCGGATTTGGGGTAACGTTGATAGACAGATCAGAAGGAGATTCCACCACAATGGTGTCCTCCAGGATTATAGTGCATCCATTACTGGTTACTTCCACCGTATATATAGTTGTTTGAGACGGTGAAACATCAAAAGTCAAGGGCAAACTCACCGGTCCGGAAGGCAATGAGGGATTGACCGGTTGCAACCAGCTTAAAATAATGGAACTGTTGATGCCGCTATTGATCGTAATTTGGGCCGTATCATTTGGACAAATGCTGTTTGGGTTAACCGTCATATCAGCCTCCAATCTCCTGCCAAATGCAAATGCCGTATCACTAAAGGCCGTCCAATCTGCCACACTGACAAACGTTGGGCCGGCAAATGAATTTTCCATGTAACTCCATTCTCTTGCAGGATTGTTTTCCCAGTTGACCATGATGTCCCAATTGCCTTCTTCAGCAGAAACATATTGTATCCCAACATCCATGTTATCATTGCCATTCAATCGGTATATTCTATGATAAAAGAACGGGTTGATTTCGCAAACTTCGTCTTCCTTTTCATCTCGGTTGTAGTTCTCCGTGGTAGCATCTACATTCGCCATTCTAACACCCATCCGGTTGGCATTGCTGCTACCCGGCGTTAACTGAACTACTCTTTTACGAAGCGTTCCCAAAGAAGAACCCACCGGAAACTGGTATAGGTCGGTGCTGTTCATTGCCCAACTGATATATCCATTTCCCAAGCTGCTCACAAAACCATTATTGGCCACAACGGCTCCATTGTCGGGGTTCAAGACTTCCATAAGATGGTCATCTGTAGCCAGTTCGGCATCCAAGATTTGTAATGTTCCGGTAGGATCGATAAAAGCATCAATGGTTTGTCTTTTTACATTGTACAGCACACTACCTTTCAATATGAGATGATGAAAAGTGGTGATGCTATTGCCGGTGATCAATTGCGTTATACTCGTATCCAACTCCACCGTACTTTGAAAGGCATTGAATGAACCGCTGTTGTCCCAGTTTCCTTTCACCACAAAAACAGCATTGTTGCTCAATGCATCCATCCCTGAAATAGTATGATCGGTTAAATTAATACAATCGCCATCGATCCAAACATAGCCTGCATTATCGAAGTTACCATTGATCGGACCGGCAACCGTGCCGTTCTGCATACTGCCCAAAATGCCAACCAATGCATTATCAGTGACGGTTACTTGTGCGCCATTGTTCACCCATATCTGTGCCATTACAGAATGATCTCCTAAAAAGAAGCACATTAAAATAAATATTGATTGTATAAACCCCTTATACCTTTTCACTAAATCAAATTTAGTTATAATCTTAAAAATGGGGGTTTGCTAATAAAGCTGTTTCGGTGTCAAGCCCTGCAATTTAAGAAGATTTGATCACTTTTGTATTATTTTGTGGCGACAACAATTTGCTTCTTGTACTTCTTTGTATTGCCATCGAGATCAAACAGATCAATCAAAATGATGTATAAACCTGTTCTCACTTTTTCACCGGCATCATTGGTGCCATCCCATTTATAAAATCCTTCTACACCAAGTGTCTCATTCTTTACCAAGTGGCTGACTTCTCTGCCTTTGGCATCAAAAATTCGAAAATTGGCAACATACTCAATGTTGTTCAAATTATAACTGATAATGGCAAAGTCTTCAAAGCCATCGCCATCGGGACTGAACACTTCAGGAGATATAGTAATTTCATCCCCTTCTACAATTTCTGTGGTGGAAGAATTCAAATACGTTGGTGTGGCATATCCGACGTTGGTGGAAGCAGAGTTCCAATTGTTCTTGTCTTGTGTGGGTTTTGCAATACTAATTCTTTCTAAGGAAACGCCATTCTTATCGTCGATGATCGGATTATGCCAATCTTCTGAGTAGCTCAATTTATCCAACACTATAAGATCGCTTCTGAATAACACCACCACTCCTTCTTTGTCGTCATAATTAACGGTAGAAGAAATCTCCAAAAAATTATTGGGAGACTCCACATAATAGGCCTGTTTCACTAAATCCGGGTCTTGTGTCAACACGATAAAATCATTCGGAAAAATCAATTTCCGGGTATCGCTTAAATTTTGAAATGCTGTTACGGAATCGGGCATAAAGACATCTGCTTCCGCCAAGATCAGATCCTTGGTTGACAAAAGTTTATCAGAAGTATTGTATAACTCAACAAAATCAACTTGTCCCGAATACGGATTAAACAGCACCTCATTGATCAATAAATCACCTACTTCCACCGAAAGCGGCAACCCAAACTCCCAACTATCCGACACTCCAATTTCATTCCCTTCGCAATCAAACAATTGGCTGACGGTAAGCGTATAAATAGTATTGGCCTCGAGAACCTGAGGTAAATCTATGGCCATTCGAATTAACTGTGGCTCTACAATCATGAAACTATTAATCTCTCCCATGCCATTATCAATGGACACAGAAACATTATCCAGTGATGAGATATCTATCTTTTCATTGAATACTGCGATGATATGCAGCGAATCAACCACTTCAACATCTATTAATTGAATTGGCTCAACATCTGATAGACTTCCGATAACAGAATTCTCCTTGGCAGGTGTTCCTCCTGACGGGTCAACAGATGCTCTCCAATTAGTGGCTTCCAAGCATGGAAAACTGGTATCGATCATTTCCAATGACCATCCGCCGTCATCCTTAATATTATCTCTGTAAAAATCTGAAGTATAAGTGATGCTGAAGATCAAATTACCATTTTCATCCCGAAGTGTTAGATCGTCTCCGCTATCATTCAAAGTAGGCAGTCCATCCACTCCGATGACTTCCCCAAATCCACTAAAGAGATCTACGAATTGTTCATTACAAACAACAACATACGCTCCCGGAACCAAAATTTTAGCAGGAAAATCCACAATTCCGGATTGGGAAGCATCTTTCAAAGTCCAGTTTTGTAATTGAAATGCTTTTTCTGTAGCGTTAAAAATCTCAATAAATTCAACATTGGGTACACTGGTAAACTCTTTTGGTGCCGGATGAATTTCTGTAATGAGCACTTCATTGAAACCGGCCGCTACCGTTTCAAAATAGATAAAGGGAAGTGTTACCGTTTCCATCACATTGCCACTTAAATCGCTTACGCCGGACACTGTAATTTCATTGCTAACTGCGTTTTGAAATCGCTCTGTAAAGGTTAAAAGTACTTCATCCGTACTGACCAACTCTACAGCCGAAGGAAAGTTGATGCCATTGTTCACCATATAGGCCGTATTATCCAATGCAGAAATAGGGTCCAATGCCTCTGAAAACTCTACCAATAATGAAGTATCCGATAAAACATCCAAAAGCAAAATAGTGGGTTCAATTGAATCTGTAATGCCTTCGCCAGACACCATAAAATCATCAAAGAAATAATAGCCTTCGCTCCTCGTACTGGAGTATTTTATTTTTACACCTGAAAAAAGAGAAAAATTATAGACGTTGTCATTTACCGTTCCCAGTGATATGAAATTATTTCCTCCTTCCTTATCTGCCAATATCTCCCAATTGCCTAAATCGTCTCTGGTTACCTTGATTCTAATGTTTACTTCATCGCTACTATTCAAGGCACTTCCCGGAGCCGTGGCCAAAATTTCTGAGCTATTAGAACCGGTTTGGCGGAAAAGTTTGATCTGATCGGTACTGCCGCTTTGTTCTCCGATACGAAGGTAATATCCATTGAGCGGACCGCTAAGATCCGATTGATCCGACATTAAATAAACTTCTGCTCTGTTGCTGGAAGATGGGTTACTTTCATATCTATGATAAAACTCCCAGGTGGCATTTAGCGAGGCTGATGAAGTCACGATAAGATATGCCTCACCTGTACTATTGATGTCTTTTAACTCCAGTTCTCCGGCAGTAACCGTAAACTTTTGTACCTCACCTGACCATGTTGGATTAGATGTGATCTCACCATCCGAAAAATCATCATTGTATTGCCCAAGTGCCGTCAATGAGACCAAAAGAAGTGTTGTAAAAAGTAAATTTTTTATTAATGATATCATTTGATGCGGATAGTTGGTCTAAGTTATTTTAATTTTAATCTATAAATATAGCCATTGAGATTCTTTTTTATAGTTCGTGGGTATTTTAACAATTAAAATAAATTATAAGTAGATGAAAGTAGCAGTAGTTGGTGTAACCGGCATGGTGGGAAGAGTAATGTTGGAAGTATTGAAAGAACATAATTTGCCGGTGACCGAATTGATCCCGGTGGCTTCTGAGCGTTCAAAAGGTCAAATCATTGAATGGAACGGTAAAGAATATACCGTAGTTACTATCCCTGAAGCCATAGCCATGGCGCCGGATATTGCTTTATTTTCTGCCGGAGGTGGCACTTCTTTAGAGTGGGCTCCAAAGTTTGCAGAGGTTGGCACTACCGTTATTGACAATTCATCGGCATGGAGAATGGATCCGAATAAAAAACTGATCGTACCGGAAATTAACGCCCACGAATTGGATGAAACACATAAGATCATTGCCAACCCAAACTGCAGCACCATTCAAATGGTGATGGCATTAGCTCCTTTGCATAAAAAATATAAGATCAAACGATTGGTGATCTCTACCTACCAATCAATCACCGGAACCGGAAAAGCAGCGGTGGAGCAATGGGAGGCTGAAAGACAAGGCATTCCGGCTAAAATGGTTTATAAATATCAAATCGACAAAAACTGCTTGCCGCAATGTGATGTGTTTTTAGACAATTCCTATACCAAAGAAGAAATGAAACTGGTTAATGAAACCAGAAAAATTCTTGGAGATGACTCCATTGGTGTTACTGCCACCGCGGTTAGAGTGCCGGTTGTGGGTGGACATTCTGAAACAGTTAATGTTGAATTCCACCATGAATTCGATCTGGAAGAAGTAAAACAATTATTGGATAGCTTTAAAGGCGTTACGGTACAAGATGACATTGATAATTTCATTTATCCAATGCCTTTAAGTTCGCAGCATAAAGATGATGTGTTTGTCGGTAGAATTAGAAGAGATGAATCTCAGCCCAAAACGTTAAATATGTGGGTAGTGGCCGATAATTTAAGAAAAGGTGCTGCTACCAATGCGGTTCAAATTGCCAATTATTTGGTAACGCATAACTTAGTTGGAGAAACAGTTTAAAATTGACAAATATGGCTTGGTCGGTTGAAAACATGCCTGATCTTGGTGGTAAGGTAGCGCTAGTTACCGGAGCGAATAGTGGTTTAGGATATCAAACCACCTACCAATTAGCCAAAAATCATGCTCATGTTGTTATGGCATGTAGAACAAAATCTAAGGCTGATCAGGCTATAGCCCAAATAAAACAATCTATCCCCGATGCTGACCTTAGCTTCATTCCTCTTGATCTGGCTGATTTAGCTTCGGTAAAAGCATTTGCAGAGGAATTTAAATCGAGTTTTGATAAGCTAGATATATTAGTAAATAATGCGGGAATCGGCAGCATTCCATTTTTGACCACGAAGGATGGGATTGAAATGAATTTTGGAACCAATCATATTGGTCACTTCGCTTTAACCATTCAGTTATTTGACTGTTTAATTAATGCCCCAAACGCTAGAGTAGTTAATGTCAGCAGCGAATTTAACAGATTGGGAAATGATCAATTCGATGATATTAATTATGAAAAGTCTTCTTACAACAAGTGGAAAGCCTATGGCAGAAGTAAGTTAGCCAATGCCTTATTTACGTTAGAACTGAATAGAAGACTTCAATTAAAGGGCTCTAAAACCATTGCCATCACCTGTCATCCTGGTTATTCCAGTACTAATTTGCAAACACGAGGTTATGAAATGGAAAATGCCAATTTGATGATCAGCTTAACAAATGCTTTTAACAGTCTGGTGGCGCAAAGTGATGTGGATGGTGCGTTGCCAAGTTTATATGCTGCTACCGGGAATGATATTTCGGCAGGAGATTACATCGGTCCGCGTATATTTAGATGGCGAGGTAAGCCGGTTAAGCAAAAGGCATGTAAAGCTGCTTATAATACTGCCTTAGCTCAAAAACTTTGGAATCTATCGGAAAAATTAACCGGCCTTAAAAGTAGTATATAAAAAAATGGCCTCAACAATATGAGGCCATAGGCTTTTAAGCAGGAGTTTTCCATCTCTGGACCATTAATTCATTTTACTATTGTCAACCGTTAACAATAATCAATAGGTTAGTACAAGTTTGGGTAGTTAGTTTGGGGAATCTATGATCTTTATCTTCAATTGACTAATGTCGCTTGCATGGCTCACGTCATTCTACTAGCTATATAATTGCATTTTTACGTCAAAAGTTCCGAACATTAGCTATAATGGATAACGTTCCGATAAACTTAATATTATAAATCACTTACAATTCACTTATAGTATCCATTACATTGAAAGAATATGACCCAAAATATATTGATACTCGTCACAAAAAGATAACACCTATTTCTCCATTTGACTAATGCCTATATTGTTTAACAACAAAAGAGCCCCGAAAACTCGGGGCTCCTAAATGTTTTTATGTACTCCTTTTACTGTTTGATAAACTTATTGATCGCAACACCTTCGGCAGATTCTGCCTGAATAATATAAGTGCCTGCTCTTAACTCGGAAACATCAATAGTAGCCAATCTGCTATCAACTGATATTTCTTTCACCAAAGCTCCACTTAATCCGTAAATTCTAACCACACTTTGGTCGAAACTAGATTCTACTTGAATGAAATCTTTCGCCGGATTAGGATAAACATATATTTCATTGTCATCAATTCTCAAAGATTTAGTCAATTCTGCAGCTACAGGCTGACGAGTTTCAACTTCAGTTAAGGTATAATATGAATTTCTTGATCCGCCATTATTAATACCGGTTAAAGTAATTTCATCAATATAAACATAATCTGAATTGGCACTGGCATCACATTGGATTCTAAAATCGAAACCGCTGTTAAAGCTGAAATCAGCTGCACTCAACACTATAGTTGCAGTATAGAAAGTATTGTTATTGAAACTTGAACCGCTTGCATACGCTGCTACCGTTTGCCATCCTGAACCATCATTTACTCTTACCCAGAAATCTTCTCCATTCTCCATACTATACGCATAGAAATAGAATTTGAATTCCAATACGTCATAGCCGGTTACATTTACATTATTTAAAGTCATGGAAGAAGCTG
>JAGQYH010000058.1 GCA_020436175.1 Bacteroidota bacterium | reverse complement strand
CCAATTGGATGTCTTAGTGATTTAACCTGTTAGGTCCATTCCATTAACCCAAAAGGTTAAACTAAGTCAGCTTAGCATAATGAATTATATATTATTAAAAATTCTAAATAAAATCTAATTCTGAGAATATAATTCTCTATTTCCATAGCTTTGCAGTTCAACCAACCAAGAACCATGAAACAAGTTTTTTCACTACTGCTGGTATGCCTATTATTTAACGGGCATGCACAATCTACCATCAAGGGGAAATTAATAGAAGGAGATGATCTCGTCATCATGTATGCCAACGTGGCGCTTTACAATACATTGGATAGCACTTTGGTGAAAGTTGAATCTTCCAATGAGGAAGGCAACTTTACTATCCACAATATTGTATCGGGCAATTACTTTTTCAAAGCTACTTATGTGGGGTATGATGACTATATATTACCCGATCTTGAGATCAATGGTAACCAAAACATCGACCTCGGAGAGATCACCATGCAAATGCAATCGCTGGGAATCGAAGAGGTTACCGTAACTGCCAAGCGTCAAATGGTTGTTATTAAGCCCGACAGAACCATATTTAATGTTGAAGGAACAGTGAATAATGTCGGCACCGATGCCATTTCTCTCTTAAGAAAAGCACCATCAGTAACGGTAGACAACAATGATAATGTTTCTGTTTTGGGAAGATCAGGAGTGATCATTTACATCGATGGCAAAAGAATCCCGTTGAGTGGCGACGACCTGAGTAATTATCTTAAAAACATCACTTCAGATCAAATTGACAGAATTGACATCATTACTTCTCCTAGTGCCAAATACGAAGCAGAAGGCAATGCCGGTATTATTGATATTATTTTGAAAAAAGATGTCAACTTAGGAGCTAATGGTTCTGTAGGAGGCACTTTTTCACAAGGTTTAAAAACTCGATACAACTTAAATTCGAGCGGCAACTACAGAAATAAGAAAGTCAACATTTTTGGCAATTTCGGATATAATGCCAACGATAATTTCAACCAAATAGATGCCACCAGCTACCAAAACGATCTATATTTAGTAGAAACCAATAATTTCCAATTCGACCGAAGTAACTTCTCCTATGGTTTTGGTATGGATTTCTTCTTAGCGGAAAAGCATACGCTTGGAGTATTGTACAACGGAAGATATTCAAAAAATAAAGAAACCGTAGTTAATAAGATTATCATTTCTCCGGCCAATAACATCAATGAAATTGACAGCGTATTGGTGGCCGATAGTGATGGAACAGGATCAAGATTGAATAATACAGTTAATCTCAATTACCGCTATTCCATCGATAAAAATCAATCTTTAAATATTGATTTAGATTATGGAAATTACATGAACGATAAAGATAGAACTCAACCCAACATTTATTTCAATGCCACAGAAGACACTATATTATATTCAAAAACCAATCAATTCACCACTCCTAATGATATTAAGATCTATGCTGTTAAACTGGATTATGAAAGAGAAATAGGTAAAGGACAATTTAGCGTAGGTACCAAATACAGCAGAGTAGAAACCAACAATACCTTTAAGGTGTTTGATGTTGAAGATGAAATGCAAACTTTAGATATAGTAAAGTCAAACCTCTTTGATTACACAGAAAATGTTTATGCAGGATATGTCAATTATGCCAGAGCGTTAGGAGAAAAATGGAATTTTTCTGCCGGTTTAAGATTGGAACAAACCAGTATCAAAGGAAATCTCACCGCTTTTGACCCTAATTTACAAGAACCACCCACACAATCTAAATATTTAAGTTGGTTTCCAAGTGCCGGTTTAACCTGGCAAGTGGCTGAAAAGCATGCCCTTGCATTGAATTATGGCAGAAGAATCAATCGTCCGGATTATAATGTGCTCAATCCTTTCAAAAACCAATTGAGTGAATTATCCCTTTCCACCGGTAATCCTGAATTGCTGCCTGAAATTGTCAATAATGTTGAATTGGGCTATACTGTTGCCTACAAATACAATTTCAAGATTGCCTACAGTAGAACCATTGATAAGATTACGCGGTTGATCGGCCCTGATGAAAACGACCCTCGTGCCAATTATATTTCATGGGACAACTTAGCGTCTGAAACGGTTTATAGCATCAATGCCAGTCTTCCTTTTTCAGTTAAAAAAGTTTGGGATATCTACTTCAACCTTGGTGCCTCTCACGTGAATAATCAAGCCAATTATGGAGATGGCGCTATAGTGGACGTGAAAGTTTTTACCTATAATTTCTATGCGCAAAATACATTCAAACTACCTAAAGAATTTAAAATTGAATTATCCGGTTGGTATTCCGGCCCTGGAGTATGGGGAGGTGTATTTAGATATGATGCCAATTGGAGTATTGATGCGGGCATCCAAAAAGAGTTCTTTGACCAAAAGCTAAAAGTTCGATTAAGTGTCAACAATATCTTCGACGGATTTGGCTGGCGAGGCGTTTCAGAGTTTGACGGTTTGGTTTCGTATGGCCGAGGAGATTGGGATAATAGATTCTTTACTGCCAGTGTAAAATATAATTTCGGTAATCAAAACGTAAAATCAAGAAAAAGAAATACCGGAATTGAAAATGAATCTAAAAGAGTAGAGTAATAAATTAATTTTTACTTACCCATTTTTTAAGGCACTGTAGCGCAAATAGTTATCTTCAAAAGTTCAGATATCTTATATTAGTGCATAATTGATGGCCGGATGTTGTTGTTAAACAAGACATTTGCCGGCTTTTATTATCATTAATTCAGTTATCTAAAACTTTAAAACTTGTCCTACAACGATCAAATCATTCAAGATAATATTGACTATACCCTATTTTCTTGGTCCAAACAAACCGGCTTACATCCTTTAAATATTGAAAGTGCCAAAGGGGTGTATATCAAAGATAGAGATGGCAAAAGCTATATTGATTTTTCCTCTCAATTAATGAATGTCAATATCGGGCATGGCAACCAAAGAATTACGGAAGCTGTTGCCAAACAAATGGCAGAAGTAAGTTATGTTTATCCGGGTGCTGCCACTAAAGCCAGAGGAGATTTGGGTAAAATGATTGCCGAAATCACCCCCGGCAACTTAACCAAGACTTTTTTCACCTTGGGTGGTGCAGAGGCCAATGAAAATGCCATTAAAATGGCGAGAATGGTAACCGGCAGAACCAAAATAGTCGGTAACTACCGCTCTTACCATGGTGCCACTTATGCTGCTATTTCTGCTTGTGGTGATCCACGTAAACATCCGTTCGATCATTTAAGTGCACCGGGATTTATTCATGTTGAAAATCCCTATTTCTACCGATGTCCTTGGGGCACCAAAACAATAGAAGAATGCGGGGAAATGGCATTGCGAAATTTAGAACAAGTTTTGATCTATAACAATCCGGAAAGTGTTGCAGCGATCATCATGGAAGGTGAAAGCGGAACATCGGGTTGCATAAAATATCCACCTTTCTATTGGAAAAAAGTTCAGGAGTTGGCACACAAATACGGCATATTGACCATTTCTGATGAAGTAATGTCAGGTGTAGGCAGAACAGGTAAATGGTTTGGAGTTGATCACCATGATGTAACACCGGATATAATGGTGGTAGCCAAAGGCATCACCTCCGGGTATTTACCATTAGGCGGTGTAGTGGTTACAGAAGAAATAGCTAATTATTTTGATGATCATCCAATGGTTTTAGGGCTGACTTACTCCGCTCATGCCGTTCTTTGTGCTGCCGGCGTGGAGAATTTAAAGATCATGCATGAAGAAAATCTGGTGGAAAATGCGGCCAAAATGGGAGCCTATATTGAACAAGAAGTCGACAAGCTAAAAGACAAACATCCATCCATTGGTGATTTTAGAAATACAGGATTATTAGGTTGTATTGAATTGGTGACCGACAGAAAAACCAAGGAAGCATTGGTTCCTTTTAATGCCAAAGCTTCAGAATCCGGACCGATCAATAAAATCGCAGCGAAGATCAAAGAATTGGGAATGTTCACTTTCTGTAAATGGAATTATATTTTCATTGCTCCGCCGCTCATTATCACCAAGGATCAGGTTGATGAAGGATTATCCATCATCGCGGAAGGACTAAAAATTGCTGACGAATATTATACCGGTGCATGAACAAAGACATCGTTGAATTAAATGAAGACCTGTCGGCATCCGACCTGTATAGCGAAGACCTCGCTCCCGTTCCTGCCGATAAACGGACATGGAATGTATGGCATTTGTCGGCGCTTTGGGTGGGTATGGCCGTTTGTATTCCTACTTACCTGCTGGCGTCTTATATGATCGGTGACGGTATGACGTGGTTGGAATCACTAATCATCATCGGGTTGGCTAATTTGATCATCACTATTCCTATGGTGCTAAACGGTCATGCCGGCGTAAAATACGGCGTACCTTTCCCCGTGATCGGGAGAGCATCATTTGGTGTCAATGGTATTCATATTCCATCCATTGTAAGAGCATTGGTGGCCTGTGGTTGGTTTGGCATCCAAACCTGGATAGGTGGACTAGCCGTTTATGCCATCTTCTGCTCTATTACAGGCATGGAAAACACCACCGCCTTAAACGCCGGAAAATTCGTTGCTTTTGGTATCTTTTGGTTCATCAACATGTATTTCATCTGGAAGGGAACAGAAAGCATTAAATTTTTAGAACAATATTCTGCGCCTATTTTGATCTTGATCGGCTTGTTGATGATCGGTTGGGGAGCAAAGCAAACCGGAGGTTTTGGCATCGTTTTAAAACAGGGCAAACAATTGGAACAACCCGCTGCACAATTATTTGTTGCGGAAGATCAATCTACTTTATTGCTAAATCCTATTAAAGATAAAAATGGCAACATCAAAGCAGAAGAATTTCAACTCACCATCAAAGGCGTAGCTAATGAATGGCAACCGATCACCACTCAACCAATTGAGGTAAATTCCGATAAGGCTGATGATATTTCCCTTCAACTGCGACAATCCAAAAGCGACATGAGTGGGTTTTATACTTCCAGCATTATTTCACCAACTTTAGCGCTGAGTCAAAAGAAAAGTCTGAAAGATAAACTATGGAGTTACATCCTTTGGTTAACCATCATGCTCGGCTTTTGGGCCACTATGTCTTTAAGTATTGCTGATATTACCCGATTTGCCGCCAGTCAAAAAGATCAGGTGAAAGGTCAATTTATCGGTCTGCCCGGTACGATGATGTTGTATTCGTTTGTCGCCATTTTTGTAACCTGTGCGGCTGCCATCAACTTTAAAGATGTGTTGGCAGTCAACGATGCACCTTGGGATCCGGTTTCCCTATTGGCTAAATTCGACCACCCTTGGGTGGTCGTCGTCTCTCAGATATTTATGATCATCGCTACGTTAAGTACTAATATAGCAGCCAACGTCATTGCTCCTTCCAATGCCTTCTCTAATTTGTATCCAAAAGGAATTAGTTTCAGAACCGGAGGATTGATCACCGGAATTATCGGCATTATCAGCTGTCCTTGGCTTATCATGGGTAAGATCAGCGGAATTTTGATATTTGTAAGCGGACTGTTGGGCCCTGTATTAGGCATTATGCTGGCAGATTACTTTTTAGTGCGAAAGAAAACAGTAGCTTTAAGTGAATTGTATAAACGGAATGGCATATACAGTTATACCAATGGATTTAATTTTGCCGCTATTGCAGCACTAGCTGCCGGAGTGGGCACTGCATTGATTGGCTTGTACGTTCCTGCTCTGTCTGCGCTTTATAAATTGTCATGGTTTTCAGGATTTTTTGTTTCATTCATTTTATACTATCTTTTGATGAACAATAGCCCAACCATTCAAATCAAAGAAAATGTCCATATTAATTAAAAACGGAAGAGTTATTACGGCAGAATCAGATTATCTGGCCGATATATTTGTGGAAGGTGAAAAAATCGTCGCCATTGGTAAAAACTTACCGCATGCCGCCGATCGGGTGATTGACGCCGCTGACAAATTGGTTTTCCCGGGAGGCATCGACCCGCACGTACATTTGGATATGCCATTCATGGGAACTTTTTCCAGTGATGATTACACCACCGGTACCAGAGCGGCATTGCACGGTGGCACCACAATGGTAATCGACTTTATTTTGCAAACGCAAGGTGATACGTTACACAATGCTCTGAAAACATGGCAGGAAAAATCAAAAGATAAAGCCGTTGGCGATTATTCCTACCACATGGCGGTGACCGATTTCAATGATGAGGTTGCCAAAGAAGTAGTTCAAATGATCGAAGAAGAAGGTATCACTTCTTTCAAAACTTTTATGGCCTATAAAGGGGCATTAATGATTGATGATGGGCAAATGGTGGAACTCATGAAAGTAGTAAAAGCCAATGGAGGCTTGGTGACGGTTCATGCTACCAATGGCGATATGATCGATGCACTGATCGCCCGCCACCGCGCTGAAGGAAAACTTTCTCCCTTATATCATTACTTATCTCAACCGGAAGTAACCGAAGCAGAAGCATCCGGCAGATTTGCCGATATGTTACATTATACGGGATGTCCGGGATATATTGTTCACATGACTTGTGAAGGTGCTTTGAACGCCATCCGTTTGGCGACCCGAAGGAACCAAAAAGTTTTTGTAGAAACTTGTTCGCAGTATCTCGTATTGGATGCCTCTCTATATGAAAAGGATTTTGATGGTGCCAAATGGGTAATGAGCCCTCCTTTAAGAGAAAAGAAAGATCAAACCGCCTTATGGTCGGGTATCAACCAAGGATTGGTGCAAGTGGTGGGCACAGATCATTGTCCTTTTAAGTGGGAACAAAAACTAATGGGTAAAGATGATTTTTCAAAAATCCCTAACGGACATCCGGCTATTGAACATAGAATGGAATTGATGTTTACCGAAGGTGTTCGATCGGGAAAAATTTCGTTGAATAAATTTGTAGAAGTTACTTCCACTAACGCTGCTAAAATATTTGGCATGTATCCGCGTAAAGGAACTATTTCCATTGGAGCGGATGCCGATCTGGTTATTTTCGACCCTCAAAAAGAACATACAATTTCCGTAGATACACACCATATGAATGTGGATTATAGCGGTTACGAAGGATGGAAACTGACTGGCAAAACAGAAACGGTTGTCCTCCGTGGTAAAGTAGCCATTGAAGAAGAAAAGTGCCGGTTAGAACCGGGTTATGGTCAGTTTATAAAACGAGGAAAAACGTCATTAGTCATCTAATCAATTATAATATCATTCAATAAAAATTAAAAAATGCCCAGAAAAGTAAAATCAGGATTAATTCAAATGAGTCTTCCCATATCTGAAGGAGAAGGCAGTATTCAAGAGATCATGGATGCCATGGTGGAGAAGCATATTCCATATATAGAAGAAGCCGGAAAGCAAGGCGTTCAAATACTTTGTTTACAAGAAATCTTCAATACGCCTTATTTCTGTCCGGGACAAGATAAATCATGGTATGCATCCGCTGAGACGGTACCCGGCCCAACGACAGAGAAAATGGCCCATTATGCCAAGAAATACAACATGGTTATCATTGTTCCCATTTATGAAAAAGAACAAGCCGGCGTACTCTATAATACGGCTGCTGTAATCGATGCAGACGGCACCTATTTAGGCAAATACAGAAAGAACCATATTCCACATACTACAGGGTTTTGGGAAAAATTCTTCTTTAAGCCGGGCAATTTAGGCTATCCCGTTTTTCAAACTAAATATGCCAAAGTGGGTGTTTATATTTGCTACGACCGACATTTTCCGGATGGGGCAAGAATATTGGGATTGAATGGGGCAGAAATAGTCTATAATCCTTCCGCTACCGTTGCCGGCTTATCACAATATTTGTGGAAGTTAGAGCAACCGGCACACGCTGCCGCCAACGGCTATTTCATGGGTTGCATCAACCGTGTGGGCGAAGAAAAACCTTGGAATTTAGGTCGATTTTATGGCACTTCTTATTTCGTGGATCCGAGAGGACAAATTTTCGCCCAAGCCTCAGAATACGATGATGAATTGTTAGTTGCCGAATTTGATCTGGATATGATTGATGAAGTGCGTTCTACCTGGCAATTTTTCCGCGACAGAAGACCGGAAACTTATGGCAAGTTGACAGAACTTTAAAGACTCAATTTTCAAGTTTCAAATTAAAAATTTAAAAATCCTTTGAGCATAAAGCTTAAAGCCTAAAGCGTCAAACAAACATGGGAGAATACAAGCGACCGACAACAGCAATAGAATTCGAGCAGAATTTTGCTCAAAAGAAACCATTGATGAATGATACGGAAGCGTATTATGAAAGTTCTAGGTGTTTATACTGCTATGATGCTCCATGTGTTCAGGCTTGCCCTACCGGCATTGATATTCCACTATTTATTAAACAGATCAATACCAAAAACACTGTTGGTGCCGCTAAAACTATATTTGATTCCAATTGGCTGGGTAATGCTTGCGGAAAAATTTGCCCGACAGGGGTACTTTGCGAAGGTGCTTGTGTTTACAACCACCAAGATGTTCCGCCTTTGCAAATCGGACGTTTACAAAATTATGCAACCGATAAAGCAATTGCCGAAAAACGCAATCTCTTTCATGCAGGAAGCGATAATGGTAAAAAAATTGCCATGGTAGGAGCAGGTCCGGCCAGTATCGCAGCGGCTTGTGAGTTAAGAACGCTAGGCTATGCTGTTGATATATTTGAAGCAAAGGATAAACCTACCGGACTTACTGTATATGGCATTGCACCTTATAAGATCACCAACGAAGAAGTCTTGAATGAATTAGCATTTCTTCAAGATCAACTTGGATTTGTGATTCATTATAATCATCCTATTACCTCAACAAAAGATTTAGAAGAAAACTATGATGCTATCTTTTTAGGCGTGGGATTAGGGCCAACGGCTGAGTTGAATTTAAAAGGAGAAGATAAGCAAGGTGTTGTGGGTGCAGTTGAATTTATTGAAGAACTGCGAATGCAACATCATAAGATTTCGGTGCCGGATAAAGTTATCGTTATTGGTGGTGGTAATACCGCTATGGATGCCGCATCGGAATCAGCTAGAATGGGCGCTAATGAAACTATTTTGGCGTATAGAAGAGACAAAAGCGACATGGGTGCCTATGACTTTGAATACGAACTGGCGGTTGGATCAGGCGTAACTAGTTTATTCAATGTGCAACCTTTGGAGATCATGGGGAATGGAAAAGCCAATGGTGTCAAGTTCATCAAAACAGTTACGGAAAATGGCCGGCTTCGTACTGTGGAAGGAAGTGAATTTATTGTGGCGTGTGATATGGTAATAAAAGCCACCGGACAAGCAAAGTTGGCCGACTTTCTTAGAGATATTGATGGCTTGGAACTAGACAGTAAAAAAAGAATTATAGTAAATACAGCCAATTATCAAACCACAAATCCTAAATATTTTGCCGGAGGCGATGCAGTGAATGGTGGTGCAGAAGTGGTGAATGCTGCTTATCACGGAAAGATGGCGGCTAAAGGAATACATGAGTGGATAACGGATAATGGATAACGGATAACGGATAACGGATAACGGATAACGGATAACGGATAACGGATAACGGATAACGGAAATTAAAAAATAAAGGTTTCATCCGACTTCTGACATCCAATTTCCACTATCCAACAATACCCCATCAGAGTCCTCCTATTGGAATCTGATACATATATAACTAATTGTGTAATTAAGAAATAGATCCTTCGGCAACGCCTCAGGATGACAAAAACAAAAAAACAAATGCCAGACTTATCGATCAATTTTGCAGGAATAAAATCTCCCAACCCTTTTTGGCTAGCTTCTGCCCCACCAACAAATTCGGGCTACCAGGTGATGAAGGCTTTTGATGCCGGTTGGGGCGGTGCTGTTTGGAAAACCTTAGGAATACCGGTAATCAATGTTTCCAGCAGATATGGTTCTATCAATTACAGAGATACCCGAATGGCCGGATTCAACAATATTGAATTGATCACCGACCGACCTTTAGCCGATAACTTAAAGGAAATTGAGGAAGTCAAAAAATTTTTCCCAAACCATGCAGTAATTGCTTCTTTAATGGTTGAATCCAAAGCTGAATGGCAACAGATCATCAAAGATGTTGAAAATGCCGGTGCTGACGGTATAGAGTTAAATTTCGGTTGCCCGCATGGCATGTGCGAAAGAGGTATGGGCTCCGCAGTCGGACAAGAACCTGAAGTGCTGCAAACCATTGTTGAATGGGTGATGGAGGCTGCTAATATTCCGGTGATCACCAAATTGTCACCCAACATTTCCCACATTACTGATCCAGGACTCGCTGCTGCAAGAGGTAAAACCGATGCAATCTCGCTCATCAATACTATCAAAAGTATTGTTGGCATTGACCTTGACACTTATGCTCCCTATCCAGTAGTTGACGGTAAAGGAACGAATGGCGGATACTGCGGTCCCGCTGTAAAACCCATTGCACTGCACATGTTGAAAGATCTGGCTCAACACCCTGAAATTAAGCACATTCCGCTATCGGGCATTGGCGGAATTGAAACTTGGAGAGATGTGGTGGAATTCATATTATTAGGTGCCGAATCCGTTCAGGTTTGCACCGCTGCCATGCATTATGGCTTCGGTATCGTTAGAGAAATGGAAGCCGGATTGGTTCAGTTCATGAACGATAAAGGTTACGAAACCATCTACGATTTTAAGGGGAAAGCCCTACCAAATGTTACGGAGTGGAAGCATTTGAACTTGAAACATAAGGTGGTGGCCAATATCAACAAAGATAAATGCATCGGCTGCGATCTTTGCTATATTGCTTGTGATGATGCCGCACATCAAGCGATTAAATTGGATAAAAGCGACGGCAATAGAATTCCGGAAATCATAGACGAAAACTGTGTGGGTTGTAACCTATGCGCCTTGGTCTGTCCGGTAGAGGAATGCATCACTATGGAGAAAAGAGATGATGGAAAGTCATCTGTTACCTGGGAAGAACGCACTTTAGCCGGTAGTATTCCTACTACTTTTGACGACGATTTGGCCGGTGGCAAACATCATTTTGTGCCTTCTGTAGAAGATGCATTAAAACATAGAAAGTAATATCAAAACCTGAAAGGTCTTGGAGACCTTTCAGGTTTAAAGCGATACCTTTCAGGTTTAAAAACGAACTAGATGGACAAATTTATGGCAGAAGCCATTCGACAGGCAAAGAAAAGTTTAGCAGAAGGCGGCATCCCGATAGGATCGGTTTTGGTGAAGAACAACGAGATCATTGCCGTTGGCCATAATAAAAGAGTACAAGAAAAAAATCCGATCTTACACGGTGAAATGGATTGCCTTAACAATGCCGGTCGAGTGGGATCCTATAAAGATTGTACCATCTACTCTACTTTAATGCCTTGCTATATGTGTGGCGGCACCATCGTTCAATTCAACATTAAAAAAGTAATAGTCGGCGAAAATACCACATTTGAAGGATCAAAGGAATTTATGGAAAGTCATGGTGTGGAAGTAGTAAATCTCCAATTGCCGGAATGCATTGAAATGATGCAACAATTCATCAAAGAACGACCTGATTTGTGGTGGGAAGATATTGGAGAGTTGTAGCAATAATGGAACACTTCAACATTTTTCAAACACTTAAAGAGGATGGCTATCATATTGCCGCCAACATTCAAAGTTTGTGGAGTGGTTACGGGCAATTGTACAGGTTAAAAAATAAAACCGGATCAACACTAATTGCCAAACATATCCATCCGCCAACCATTGCTAATCATCC
>JAGQYH010000057.1 GCA_020436175.1 Bacteroidota bacterium | reverse complement strand
ACACTTCCTTAAATTCTTCAAAGCTATCTACTTTGGTAATGTTAGCGTCTCTAAAAGTTTTGGCTTTTTGATAGATGTTTTGTTGAATTTCATTCAATAATTGTTCAATATAATCATCAATATTCTCCAAACTAACGATACTTTTCTCTTTGGTATCTCTTCTGGCAATTTCGCAATTGTTGTTTTCAAGATCTCTTGGTCCGACCACCAATCTTACCGGATAGCCTTTCAACTCATATTCTGCAAATTTAAAACCGGCTCTTTTGGTTTCATCCGTATCAATTTGCACACGAATGCCTTTCGCATTCAACCGTTTTTTGATCTCTTCAGATTTGGCAATCATAGTGGCGGTTACCTCCTCGTCATTTTTTCTTAAAAACGGAATGATCACTACTTGGTAAGGCGCAATTCTCGGTGGCAACACCAATCCTTCATCATCAGAATGTGCCATGATCAGTGCCCCAACCAAACGAGTAGAAACGCCCCAGCTGGTGGCCCAAACATACTCTTCCTGATTTTCCTTATTCATGAATTTCACGTCAAAAGCCTTGGCAAAATTTTGCCCTAAAAAGTGAGAAGTGCCAGATTGTAATGCTTTGCCGTCTTGCATCAACGCTTCAATGGTATAGGTTTCAACTGCTCCGGCAAATCGTTCACTTTCAGACTTTACACCTTTGATCACCGGTAACGCCATAAATTCTTCTGCAAAAGCAGCATACACCTCCAACATCTTTTCAGCCTCTTCAATGGCTTCCGCTTTTGTAGAATGCGCGGTATGTCCTTCTTGCCATAAAAACTCAGCCGTTCTCAAAAACAATCTGGTTCTCATTTCCCATCTTACAACATTGGCCCATTGGTTGATCAGTAACGGAAGGTCTCTGTAAGATTGTATCCAATTTTTGTAGGTATTCCAGATAATGGCTTCCGATGTAGGTCTGATCACCAACTCTTCTTCCAATTTTGCCTCCGGATCCACCTTCAATTTACCCGGATTTTCAGGATCGTTTTTCAATCTGTAATGCGTAACAATGGCACATTCTTTGGCAAATCCCTCTGCATTTTTTTCTTCAGCCTCGAATAAGCTCTTAGGTACAAACAATGGAAAGTAAGCATTCACATGGCCTGTATCCTTAAACATTTTGTCTAAAGCATCTTTCATATTCTCCCATAAAGTAAAACCATAAGGTTTGATGACCATACAACCTCTTACTGCAGAATGCTCTGCCAAATCACTTTTTAGTACCAAATCATTGTACCATTGAGCATAATCATCTTCTCTTGATGTTAGAACTTTAGCCATAGTTTATAATTAAGATCACCAAATGATGTGTAGGAAACGTTTTTGAAGAAAAAGCTGTTGAATAAGTTGTATAACGGCATCAACTTTTAAATCATTTTAAGATTTCAAATACGTCAATTGGTATAATTTTTGTAATTTTTTAAGAAACAAAGTTGATTTATAATCGTTTTACATTGTGTAAGCATCAAAGATATTAAACTCTGTGGTTTAAGCCGTTGATTAAGAGATTGATAAAATAAAATTTACTATGAAAAATAACTTAAGGTGGAATATTGCAACAAGCGTCATGGCTGTTTTTGTTTTGGCAAGTTGTACTGCTGCGCAATATGGATATGATGATGCTTACGACCACGATTATCCGGTATATGCCAAAGTAGAGAAGAAAGTGGATAATACTCCTAACTATTCGAATAACGAGCGGAACTACAACGATTACGACACCTATGAGGAAGAGGATTATAATAACTACAACAGCAACAGTTATTATTCCGGAAGTTATTCCAGCCGACTAAACAGATTTTATGGTTCCTCAACATATGGAACTTCTATAAGTTTCGGTTATTTCAGCAATTGTTATGTTCCTTCCTACAGTTATGGATACAGCAGTTATTACAATTATTCTCCATTTTACAGCTATAATCCTTTCTTTTACGATCCTTATCAATGGCATATTCACAACTATCACAGCCATTCTTATTGGGGAAATAATTACTGGAATTCACCCTGGTACGGATACAATAATCCATTCTGTGGATCGAGTTACAACAATTATTATGGTAATAACTATTATTATTATAACGATTACTATCATCCCGGTTATTATAATGGCAATACCAATAACAGCTCTATTTATTATGGCCCTCGTTCCAATTATAAAAAGAACGGTTCCAGTGCCATTCAAAATTCAAATACAATAAATAACAGTAATAATTTGCAGAACCAACCTAAGCAAACCATTACTTATGACAATGGTGTACAGATCAAAACTTATGATAAAACACCATCTTCTACAACTCCATCGCCAAGTAACTCGAATACCAATCAACCGAGTAGTACTCCAAATCCTAACAATACACAGGTAAAACCAAGAACTACGGTAAAGCCCAAAACGTATTCTGCTCCGCGACCTAGTTATAATACGCCTAAACCAACCAATCAAACCACACCAAAACCAAAAACATATACGGCGCCTAAAACGCAGCCGACACCAAGACCCAATAATTCATATACACCACCTAAGACCAACCAAAATTCCGGTGTAAAAGTCAAAACAACACCTAAATAAAAGTTTTAATTGGTCTTAAATTTGAAATCTATGATGTATAAGAGAATCCTTTTATTGATGGGAGTTGTGTTTGGCATGGTGACTTCCGGTTTAGCACAATCTGCATTAGAATCATTGCGATACAGTTCTGTCTATCAAGTTGGAACGGCCAGAAATATAGCCTTAGGAGGTAGTATAAGCAGCGTTGGAGGCGACTTTTCTTCTATTGTAACCAACCCTGCAGGAATAGCTAGATATAAGTCCTCCGAGTTTCAACTCAGTCCTAATATTGCTTTTGGCAATACCGACGGCACCTATTTAGGCAATTCATTATCCGATGAAAATCTAAATTTTAATGTATCGAGCATGGGTATCATTATGGCTCGACCACTCAATACGGCCAACGGTTGGAAAGGATTTTCCATTGGAGCAGGCTTAAATCGACTAGATCAATATCATCAGAACATTTTCATCAGTGGAACCAACACAAACAGCTCTATATTAGATCTTCATGCTGCCGTTGCCGAAGGTGTTGATCCCGGTTCATTAGTGGGCTCATTCCCATTTGATGCGGGATTAAGCTATTTGGGCAATACTTTGTTTGTTGACACCAATAATGTTTATCATCCTATTTTTGGTAATGTTTCTCCTGAGCAAGACATTACCATTAGTCGGTCTGGTGGCAAATATGAAGCGGCCATCAGCGGAGGCGGTAATTTTGACGACAAAGTATATTTTGGTGCCAGTTTGGGAGTTCCAATCATCAATTTTTCAGAAACAGAGATCATCCGGGAAACCGATAAGAATAATGAAATCGAAGGCTTTAACTATATTGATTTAAGAAATGAATTAAGAACCAGCGGCTATGGTGTAAATTTTAAATTCGGAGTATTGGCGTCAGTGCATCAATATGTTAGAATTGGTGCAGCCTTTCATACACCAACGGTGATTCGCTTTTCTGATGACTATATTACCGTTTTTGATGCTGATTTTGTGGACAGTTTGAATTCGGTTGAATCTCCTCAGGGTCGATTTGACTACACCTTGGTTTCTCCTTGGAAGTTTATTGGAAATGCCTCTTTCATGATGGGTAAATATGGCTTCATCAGCACCGAATATGAACTTCAAAATCAAGGCAAAGCCAAATACAAATTCAATTCCAATGTGGCCGATGTAAAATTCGAAGAGTCGATCAGGAATAATGAGATCAGTGGCTTGTACGATTGGCAACATCACCTTAAGTTAGGTATTGAGTTTAAAGCAGATCCGGTAAGAGTGAGAGCAGGATTTCAATACAAGACATCAGGATTTGCTTCTTCGCAACCGGCTGAATTGATCTATTCCGGCGGATTGGGTTACCGAGGCAAACATTTTTTCGTGGATGGCGCTTTCAGTTATTCCAATAGAAAATATGATTATACTCCTTATGAATTTGGAAATATCACCTCAGGAACCGCCAATTTAGATGTTTCTAAATCACAAGTCACCATTACCATTGGCTATAAATTGTAGTGATGAAAAAAGCTATTAGTATATTTTTACTTAGTTCATTAATAGTAATTGTAGCTCAAGCACAAAATGAATCTGTTTTGGTGGATTCATTCACCATTAAACCTATGGTCACCGACATTCCTATTATTGATGATGGCCTAACCGTGGGCAACCGATACGGATTGATCACCTTATGCGGAGAGGGATTGACAGATGTACGAAAACGTTCTAAAGAAGAGCATTCCCAATTTGAAACATTTGAATTTAACCCGGATCGTAATTGCTTCGAGACCTCCTATATTCAGTTTCGAGATATCGAATTTACTTACAAAGGTCAAGCTTACTCCATCAAAATAGAACTCATCCAAATAGATTTCCCGGAAAATGAAATTGCCTGGCGAATGGTGCCTAAATATTATATCTATAAAACAGCGTAGGCATCCTCATTTAAAGAGCACGCATTCCCAATTACTTATTACTTTTACAGCATGTCGACCGGCAATCGTAAAAATATTGACGACTTTATCTCAAAGATCAAATCGCAGCATCAAGTCCAGTTGGATATTGATCAGCTTTACCAAAAGATCAAGCAAGGCGACAAAGCATCACTGTCAAAAGCGATCACATTAGTAGAAAGTACGCGTTCAGAAGATATTGTTTTAGCACATCAATTATTGGAAAAGTGCCTTCCCTCTTCCACCACCACTAAAAGAATAGCCATCACCGGTATTCCGGGTGTTGGGAAAAGTACTTTTATCAATTCCTTTGCTCAACAATTGGTTGCTGATGGTCAAAAAGTAGCCGTTTTATCTGTGGATCCTAGCAGTTCCATTTCGAAAGGCAGCATTTTAGGAGATAAAACCAGGATGGATGACATAGCCCACATGGAAAATGTCTATATCCGACCAACAGCGACGGGAGCTACTTTAGGAGGCGTTCATTTGAATACCAGAGAAGTGATCTTGTTATGTGAAGCGGCCGGCTACGATCATATTTTGGTGGAAACAGTCGGTGTCGGACAATCGGAATATCTGGTACAATCCATGACGGACATCATGATTGTAATGTTGTTGCCCGGTAGCGGCGATACTTTACAAGGCATCAAAAGGGGTATCATGGAAGCTGCCGATATTATTCTGATCAATAAAGCTGATCAGTTTCCTAAAGCAGCTGTAGATCAAACCGTTACCGATTACAAACAGGCCATGCATTTGTTAGCCTCAAAACCTAATCGTTGGACGGTGCAAGTATTGGGGACAAGTGCATTTGAAGAAGCGTCAATCCAATCGGTTATAGCAGTAATGAAAAAATACTTTGATCATGTCTTATTAAATGGATCATACCTAGATCAACGCAAACTACAATGGCGAGAATGGTTCAACAGCAGTATCGGATGGGCAACTCATGAAGTTTTAAAAAGCAAGGGAATCGATATAGATCATACTGCTATCAACCTCAATGAACTTCCACCGGCCAAAGCTTTGAATGCCATCAAAAAATTATTGCATTAATGTCTGACAAACCCTTTCATTTCAAGCAATTTTCTATTCATCAAGATCAATGCGCCATGAAAGTAGGAACAGATGGTGTTTTACTAGGCGCTTGGGCACCCACAGAAAGAGCCTCCTCTATTTTAGATATTGGTACCGGAACCGGGGTGATGGCCATTATGCAAGCTCAAAGGAATCCATTGGCGATAATAACAGGCATTGAAATAGATAGCGCAGCAGCCCAACAAGCGAATTTTAATTTTGAATCTTGTCCTTGGTTGTCAAGATTGCATTTGATCAATGATAACATCCAATCCTACGCCGAAAGCTCGACTTCAAAGTATGACCACATTATCAGCAATCCTCCTTTTTATGATAGTAAGCAATTTACTAAAGCACAAGGCTCCGAAGAACGAATTTTAGCCAGACACACCGATCATTTAAGTTACGAGGAATTGATACATTGTGTTAATCAATTATTGACCGATGATGGTCAATTCAGTGTGATCATACCGATGTCAGCCGAAACGAAAATAAAATCGTTGGCAGATGAGTATAAGTTTTATTTGAGTCAACAGACCAATGTTAAACCATCCATACATAAAAAAGAAATCAGGGTTTTACTGAATTTTTCGAGAGATGAGGGTATTCTGCCGGTTAGCAACAGTATTACCATTCAAAAAGGAAAACGCAATGAATTTACAGAAGAATATATTGAACTGACAAAACAATTTTATACCATCCTCTAGTGCCCACCATTGGCTTTCTTTTTCTTTCTATTGAATTCCAGATCATCCCTATCCACCAACTTTTTATCTTCCACTTCCTTATTCAAAAAGTGGTTGAGTTTTTCCACACCAAAACTGGAAATGATCTCACCAAACTCATTTATTTCCACTTTAAACCCTTTCAAATCCTTGTGTACTTTGGGAGTATCGCTATCTTTTTTCTTTTTTGCCATTACGATTGATTTTCAGCCTTTACAAATTAACATTATTAAAGATTCCAAGTTCAAAGTATATCATAATAAATGTTATCGAAATTATTTATTGATGAATTTAGGTTGCTAATAAGCAAATTATATGATTCTATTTTAAGCTAAAAAGTATTCAACAATAGCTTAATTAACAACGAAAAGATTAAAAATTTTAAATATTAAAAATTTTAGTTATAAATTAGGAAAACAAAAATCAACCATGAAAATGAAAACACTACCCATCATCTTACCCATTATCACATGTATTGTATTGCTTTCCAGCTGTAACAATTCACCAAAAAAAAATCAGCCATTAGTAGAAGCTAAGGTAGAAGTTCCTAGTGATCCTAACCTTCTATTGGCTACTGAATTAATGGAAAATGCCGACAATGACTTTTCTACTCAATTAGCAGCTGCTTATTTCTATAGTTTGGTGCCGGAAGAAACCATTGCAATGGATTCAATACATCAACAAAACATAGATATTTTACATAATGGTTTTCATTTTAGTTTGAATAATGTTCCACTTTTGGTAGAAACAATTTATACAGATGTTGAGGTGGATCAAACTTCAGCTGGAAACAGTAAAAATATAGACGGAGTTGATTACTTCTTTCAACCCTACAATAGAGGATATGCGGGATCTTCGCAAAATATTATTTACGAAAGTGATTTTAATATTCCGAACATTACGAAAACCAATTATTATCATATAAATCAAACCGAATTAGTGTATACCTATGAAAGATACAATTATCACTTTTACTATATTGATGATGAAGATCATCGATTTATGTTTGGTGCAGATAGTTTATTAGAGACTTATCATGTGGATACAACTATATACTATATGGGTGCAAATGACACCATAAAATTTGATCGATACGTCTCAAGTGATCCTCTAAATCCGATGTTTTTTCATCCAGAAGTACAAATCCATTACCATGCACCTTGCAAAGTGAAACCTAATAAGCAAGTAGGTGCTACCGCCAACAACAGAAAGGTTACTGTGGTTGAAAACGGACACCCCCTTAATAACATGGAATTTCGTATGGCGCTTACTCCTCCGGATTGTACTAGAATGACAGAATCTACATTAGAGACTGACACATTCAAAGTAAAATTGGCTAAAGTATATTATCTCAAAAATGGTGTTCAATTTCCAATAGATACTATTGCTTATTTCCCTGAGGCTTTGTAATTCGGGAGAAGTATATCAAAATTATAACCATTAGAAGAACTATTGTAATGCTGATGGTTTTAATATAGGTTCGTTTGGATTCCAACTGAGCTTCTCCAATGATAATGGTGTTTGCCCAATAAAACGGGTGTGCCATTAAAGGATGGGATTGTTCGAGGTAATCCAGTTTGGATTGTTGCAAGGATTGCGAAAGTATTTTTTTTCCCTGCCAATGCGTATAGGTATCGGTCAAGATTTGTTCTGCTGAAAGATCACTCACCTTCCATAGGTTGGATATGGAAGTGAGTGCTCCATTCACGGCAAAGTCACGCACCCAACTGAATATACCTTCCCCCTTTATTACCTTGCCATAATTGGTTTCGCAACCATTTAACACGACCAACTTATTCGATAAATCAAAAGGCACCAGTTCATAACTTTCCAAAACACATGATGGATTTGCCTGATCGCAAAAATATAATTGATTTTTACTTAGCAAATCGGTATTGGCTGCTGCATGTGCTGCTACATGTATAATATTTGACTGTTCCAATAAACTCAAGAAGTCGTTCTTTGAGGATGCTTCCCAACATTTATGTTTCCATTTTACTTGAATCTTCTTTACTTCGGTTGCTGCTGCTTGTAAAGGATTCAGTTGATCATTGTAGAGGGCAAACAATATTCCTGATCTGTTATTTATTACTGTTGTTTGCCATAATGAAGCGGATAAGCTATACCTTATATTCTTATGTCTTAGCAGATAATTGGCCACCTTGAAATTATTATGTTCCTCCTTAGACAATAACAACACTTCAAAGGGTAAAAAATATAGTAATCCATCTTGTACAATGACCAACTCTTTTAAGTTACTTGTCACAACCGATTCAGGGATCAAAGACTGTTGTAAGTTATGAGCCGCCTTTTCAAATGACATGAAATCATTATTATCGTGTCTTCTTAATACGTTTACAATCGAATTAACATCTTCTTTAAGTCTTTCATTGAAATCTATTCTTTTGAAATCCAACTGTCCGTCTGCACTGAACAAAACATAAACAGCATCTTCTCCTTGAAAATATTCAATCCAGTTGCTTTGTTCCTTCTTCAATTTCTTTCTCCAATCCTCAAGTCGAATTAAATCTAATTTGCTGAAGTTGGTTTGGAGTTTATTGATCTCATCCGTATATCTCTTATTTAATTGATCCAACTTTATTTTATCAGAAGTTCGACCTAGTTTTGCCACCTTACTTTCCAGAATTTCCTTTGTTTGCAATAATTGCACTATTTCGCTATTGATATCAAACTTACCTTTAAGACTTTGTTGGTTGACGCGTTCATTGATGAGCAATGCTTGGTTCCTTTCCATTATATCAAAAACCTGTACCAAAAAGCGCTGATCTTTACTTGTTTCATATTCCTGATAATAATGGTCTAACAACTTTTCGGTTAGATTGCGATAGTGTTCTACAATATAATTACTGGAATTTCGCCACGAATTATTGGTTCGCAGTTGGTTGATGACAGAATCTGCTTTATTGTAAAAATCCAACGGACGCAATTTGTATGGATCAAGTTCTGTAATACCATTCTTCTGACTTTCATCCAAAAGGTCACCAAACAAAATAAAATATTCTATTTCCCAACTTTGATTGCCCTTTAAAAATTTCTTGACCATAGCATACTCCCCAAATTCAATAGAATACAAACCCTCCAGTGCATCTTCAATTTTTCCTTCCAATCTTAAAAGCTTAACACGTTCGGTAACCAAAACAAAAATGTAATATGCTTGCTCGTTCTGTGGTAAAACACTTATCCATTTCTCTGCCAGAGCTAATTCATTTTTAGCTTTGTCGACAGCCTGTATTCCTCTATACGCTCTGGCTTTGGCGATGGCTATGTTTAACAGATCAGTATTTCCTTGAAATGGCATTTCAGACACAAAGCTCTCAACAATTTTAATTTGATCAAGTGCTTCTTGATACCTTTTCTCAATGATCAAATAAGAGATCAGATTCATATAATCGATCATCAACTCATTTAAGCGCGTACTGCCTTGTTGATTTTTATACGCAATAATTTGTTCGATCTGTTCAATGGCTTCTGCTTCTTGGTGGGAACCGCCATAAATAATGGCTAATAAACTGCGGCATTTATTGAGAAAATTACTTCCGTAAAAAGCGGGGTTCTTCAGCGCAATTTGCTCTGCCTGTACAATGTAAGCCTTTGCTATTTCATGTTCCTGTCTTTCATTTCTCAAGGCTGCAAAATCATACAAAAGTGGTGGTAACCAAGCGCTATCCAGCTGGTTCATTTCCCAAAATTGTAACGCTTTTTGAAAATAAACTTCCGCATTCACCGGCATATCCAAGTGAATGATATATAACTCCCCACCTTTCCTATAAATGGTAAACTTATCGAACAAAGAATCACATTGGATAGATTCAAAAAAATCAACTATGTCGGAAAGTGCGGCTTCAGATTTATCACTTTCGCCCCAGTTGACGGACTTATACAAAGCTAACTCTAAAAACTTGTAATCGAAGTAATCTATCTGATCGGGAGAAATATTAGCGATTCTTTCATTCAATATTTGCTTGGCATCCTCATATTCACCATTGTAATCTAACAATACAATATGCTGATAATCCAAATAGGCTTGATGGTAGAAATTCTTATCAGATTCTAGTTGATGTTCAAAACATTTCAGACTAAAATCATTGGCACAGGCTGTAGTAACTTCATTTGAAATCGAATCCCAACGGAAAAAAGTTGAAACGACAATACTATCTGCATGGCCAAATACAACCGGCAGTTTAAAAAAAAGAAAAATTAGTAAGGTAAACGCAACAGGATACTTTGTCATTACCGACTAAAATAACAACAAGCAGGAAAATATTATAAAAATTCTTTATTCAGTCATTCGATCAAAAATATCGAAGCCTGCTTTCATACGTTCAATAACCATTTCCTTACCCATCAATTCGGTGAGTTCAAAAATAGAAGGTCCACCAGCTTCACCGGAGATCAACACCCGAAAAGGTTGAAATACATCGCCAAAACCCAAAGCATATTTTTCCATGATCCCTTTCAATACTACTTCAATCTTTTCTGCAGTCCATGTTGACAAAGCATTGAGTTGATCCGCTATTTCAAAGAAAACGGGCTTTCTCTCCGCATTCCATTTCTTGTTAACCACTTTAGCGTTATATTCTTTGGGCGATTCAAACAAGTAATAACCTTGTTCTATCATATCTTTGATAAAAACGGCTCTTTCTTTAAATAGGTTAATGAAAGAAAATATAAAGGCATCCGAACGGGTAATACCTTTTTCTTGCAATATATTTTTTACTTCTGCTAGAAGAAAGTCATTGGGTGCTTCTTTAAGATATTGCTGATTAAACCATTTGGCTTTCTCAAAATCAAACTTGGCCCCGGCTTTATGAATTCGTTCCAATGAAAAGGCTTCGATCAATTCTTCCCGACTGAAAATTTCTTGTTCCGTTCCCGGATTCCATCCCAAAAAAGCTAACATATTGACAAATGCATCCGGTAAAAATCCTCTTTCCCTAAAGCCATTAGAAACTTCTTGGGTGTCAGGGTCAACCCAATCCAATGGAAATACCGGAAATCCCAAACGATCCCCATCTCTTTTGCTTAGTTTTCCCTTGCCCTCAGGCTTTAGTATTAAAGGCAAATGTGCAAATTCAGGCATACTATCTTCCCAACCTAAGAACTTGTATAAATAAACATGTGTAGGTGTAGACGGTAACCATTCTTCCCCTCTGATGACATGCGTAATCTTCATTAAATAATCATCAACCACATTGGCTAAATGATAAGTGGGCATACCATCGGCTTTAAAAATGACCTTATCATCTAATTGGTCACTTTTAAAGGTTACCCAATCCCTTACAATATCCTTGAACTTAACTTCTTCATCACGAGGAATTTTTAAACGAATCACATAGGCTTCTCCGGCTTCCAACTTGGCATTTGTTGCCTCTTCCGACAGATTCA
>JAGQYH010000056.1 GCA_020436175.1 Bacteroidota bacterium | reverse complement strand
TTTATGTCGGAACTGAAAGTGCTTTTGATGGTGCGAAACCGATTGCCAGCTATGTTTTAGGTATGTTGGAAGACTATTTTGATGCCGGCGATTCCATGCGAAACATTGATGCTGTTGATTTTACATTTGCTTGTATTGGTGGGGTAGATGCATTTTTAAATACATTAGATTGGATCAGCGCTAAGGAAGATAGAATTGGCATTGTGGTCAGTACCGATAATGCTAAATATGGTTTGGCGAGTGCAGGCGAATACACCCAAGGCGCCGGTGCCATTGCAATGTTATTGAAAAGCACTCCCAGATTAATGGCAATAGATTCAACGGTTGGAGTAGCGTGTAAAAGCGAACATGATTTCTTTAAACCTTTGAGAAACTTACATGCGTCAGTGGAAGAAGAAAGAAGTTACATCAAACTGCATGACGCCACGCCCATTTACGACGGTCAGTTTTCAAATGCCTGCTATGCAGATTGATTAAAGGAAGCATTTGAGCATTTTAAATTGCAGCAAGGTGAATCTATTAACATTTTGGATCAATGGCAACGATTAATTTTCCACTTGCCTTATGCTTTTCATGGTAAACGTATTTTTGCTGAAATATTTATGCTGGAAAAGGAATTGAAAGATGATGCTGTTAGCTATGGTGATAATATCAAATCTGTTTACAAATCCGAAGCCTATCAGACATTTGTAAATGAAAGGCTTGAAAAAGGCCAACGAGCTTCATCTATGATCGGTAATATGTACACCGCCTCTATTTGGATGGCATTGTTGAGCACATTGACTGTCGATTTGGAAGATAAAGTCAATTTGGATCATGAGAAGATTGGCTTCTGTAGCTATGGCAGTGGTTCCAAGGCAAAAGTTTTCGAGGGCATTTTGCAACCGGGTTGGGAGCATGTCGTGCAACATTGGCACTTGTTTGAAACCATAGCCAACAGAAAGGCAATCAACTTTGAAGTATATGAATCCTTACACAATGACAACTGCTCTTCTTTGTATGAAACTGAAGGTAAATTTGTACTGACAGAAATTTGCGAGGAACCTTTGTATGGAGAACGTAAGTATAGTTGGTTAACCAAACAAAGCTAGTGCTTACCGGTATTTTAACTTTTTTATGTTTAGTTGTTTTGGGGTATGTTGGTAACTGAAAATTACCCCTAAACAGTATAGGTTGCTCTACATTTATGTAAGAAATTTGTGATGGAATGATTGAATGGTAATGCATTCAGTTATAAAACCTCAGTTATGCTTTACATAAGAGTTGGCTTATTATTCCTGTTAATCACTACGGCATGGAATACTTTTTCGCAAGAACTTACCATTTCGGGAACCGTAACAGACGCAGAATTAGCAGAGCCTTTGATTGGTGTGAATATTTTTGATCCCAATAATCGGATTAAAGGAACCACCACAGATTTTGACGGCAAATATATCTTGACCGTTGACAAAGGCAGTACCATTATTTTTCGATATGTTGGATTTAGAGATACATCGTTCATGGTGAACAGATCAGGCGAGATCAATATTGAAATGATAGCTGCTTCAATGGATTTGAACACCGTAGTGGTTAGCGCTTCCAGAAGAAAGGAGAAAATATTGGATGCCCCTGCAGCGATCTCAATTATAGATTCCAGAAAGATAGAATCCAAGGCTGCCATCAATACACAAGATTTTTTGAAAGATGTCAGTGGGGTTCATATTATCAAATCAGGCATTCAGGGAGGCACACCTACGGTAAGAGGTATGGGCGGTTACCTGACCAGCAACTTAATGACGTTGATCGACAATCGTTCTGCTCAAGTGCCCAATTTCAGAAACAATGATTTCAGCTTGATCTCTACTTCTGTGGATGATATCGAACGAATTGAGGTATTAAAAGGGCCGGCTTCTGCCTTGTATGGTCCGAATACCAGTGAAGGTGTCGTGCACATGATCACCAAATCTCCAATAGATCATCAACAAACGAAGTTTACGGTAGGCATGGGCGTTCGTTCTGCCATTGATGGACCTGTTGCCATTGTTGATGAGGAGGATCCAAAATATGATGCTCAGGATATTACAGAGCGTTTGATCGGTTCGTTGGCGGTAAGACATGCCGGTTTGATCCACTTCCAAAACAAGCGGTTGAAAGCAGGATATAAGCTGTCTTCCGGCTTTTTCAGAGGATTGGATTGGAAATATGACGATCCGAATGATCCGGAAAAAGTGATAAAATATATACCCACAGCCAATGGCATTATCCCTTTAAAGGCCAACGGACAACCATTGTCAGAAGCAGAAATGGCTGCGGGACAGACAGGTGCTTTGGTGGATAATGAGCGAAATGAAGTGATTACCAAATGGAATATAGATTCCAGGTTTGATTTTAGGATAGGCGAGGAGTTAGAAATCGTTACGGCTGCGGGTTTTAATATTTCAGATGGCATTATGATGACGCCCATCGGCGCAGCACAACAAATTGGGTGGAAGTATTCCTATTTTCAAACCAGAGTGCTTTGGAGGAATTTTTTCGTGCAAGGCTATGGTAATTTTTCCAATTCAGGCGATTCTTACTATCTGCCTACCGGCGGTCGTTTGATCGATCGATCTAGGTATTATGCTTTTCAGGCGCAGCACTTTTGGCAGCCGTTGCAACAACTAAAATTCACCTATGGTTTGGATGCTTTTTTTACCCGCGCCAATACCAATTATACGCTTAACGGCAGATTTGAAGATAGGGATGAAGTCAACGAATTAGGGGTTTATCTACAAGGAGATTACGAGATACATCCAAGATTAAAGATCCTGATGGCTTCGCGCATCGATTACCATAATCAATCTAAAACGCCCGTGGTGTCTCCTCGGGCAGCCATTTTATATAAACCGGGAACGGGTCATAATTTAAGAGTTACCTTTAACCGAGCATTCAGAAATGCCGGAACATCGGCCTACTTTGTGGATGTGCGACAGGCATCCTTTCCGACAGGAATTGGGATAAGAGCTTTGGGTACGCAAAGCGATGGTTTTCAATACAGCTATGCAGTCAATCCGAATTTTGAAAATCAATTATTACCTCAATTCCGATCGCCCTTTAATGGGGATGAATATGCCTATTTGAATGTCGGAGATAAAAGCATCAACAATGCCGGTTGGCAAGGTATATTGGATGCGATAGTGTCTGAATTACCCAAACAACTGGGATTCAACGGAGATTTGCCTCTGGTTTTTAACGACTTGGTCAATGATATGATCGGTGCATTATTGCCTTCGGATATGAGCGATGTGGATCAGGTTGTCAAAGACTTTAACGCTACTTATCGGGAGTTTGTCGATTCGGATTGGAAAAATCTTGAAGATATTACTGCCTTGAAACCGGTGGTGACTTACAGCTATGAAGCCGGATATAAAGGTTTGATCGCTAACTTTTTAATGCTGTCAGTCGATTTTTATAAGACCGATCATAAGAATTTTTTGGCACCGGTTACCTTTGTGACGCCGGGTGTTCTATTGGATCCGGAGCAGGTGTCTGCCAAGGTAAACCCTTATTTGTCAGCCGCGCTTAACGATCCTGCTAATGAAGTGTACAAAACATTACTGGTCACTTTATTGGATCGAAACAGAGGATTAGGCGGTAATTTTAATGGCGATCCACTCGATGAGCTTTTACCGTTTTTAGAACAGGCCTTCAATAATCTGCCGATTGGGACCATTACGCCACAACAAGCGACCGGTTCGGAGATGTTATTGGTTACCAGAAATATTGGTGATGTTTCCGTGTATGGTTTGGAAGGCGGTGTTACCGCGTATATCACCAAGCAAGCTCGAATAGATGCTTATTATTCCTGGGTGGATAAAGATTCTATTGTTGTGCCCGGTGCGCAGTTTGGCTATGTTGCATTGAATGCACCTAAACATAGATTCAGCATTGGCGGCGGCTATAACTTTGAAAAGATTGGTTTGAATGTGGGAGCTCGTTTCAACTGGCAAGCCGGTTTTCCTGTCAACTCCGGTAATTTTGTGGGACATGTACCGGCCTACCACGAAATGGATGTCGATTTGAGCTGGACGCCACCCACCTATGACAAGGTTAATATCACTTTATCGGTGTCTAACATTTACAATAATGTTCATCAACACTTTATCGGGTCTCCTGAAATTGGTATGTTGAGTATGTTAAAGGCGAGTTATACCTTATAATTTTGTCTCTTTTATGGAAAGAATTTGAAATAGAATTCATTTTCCTGCTTACCTTCAAAGCATGAAAAGTCGGGCAACAGAACGGTTAGAGCTTCAAAAATTATCGATATCGGATGTCGATTGGTTGCTAGAGCTGCATACCAATCCCGAAGTAATGAAGTACATCTGGCCATGTTATCCCAAAGCCGTTGATTTGGATCTGGAAAGGAAAAGGTTAGCTAAGATGGTGGACTACAACAATAGCGAGCCGCATTTCGGGTATTATGGCATTTCCATTCCAACTGCCGGAAAATCAATTGGTTGGGCCTGTTTGAAACATTTGGATGGTGGAGCATTAATAGAGATCGGTTATCGTCTGTTTCCGGAATATTGGGGAAAGGGCTATGCCACAGAAGCCGCGTCCAGTTTAATGGAAATGGGGTGGAAGGAATTGAATCTCCAAAAAATTGTAGGAATCACTGCTCCGGCCAATGAAGCATCAAAAAAGGTGTTGTTAAAATTGGGATTACAATATGTAGGTCGCAATCATTTTTACAACACCGATGTTGACTTTTTTGAAATGAAACGAACTCATTAAATTTGAGTTTGCACTTGCACATGAATTTGCACTTGATTTTCCATTTCAATCACTCCAACTCATACTTTCCGATCCCGTTTTCAGATAAAGAACCTAAATACAAAGTATTACCCACTTGCTCAATACTGGTAATCTGAGCAAACTTTGCGTCGGGGTCTTGCAAGTTATAGATCACTTTTCCGTTTTCATCCACACCTAAAACAAAAGAATAATTTTTAGGTTTTGGCATCATAAATTTAGGCACTTTCGCGATCATTTTTCTCAAATAAGGTTGACTACTTAGCCCATCCAGCAAACCATTTCTGGGAGATTGCATAGCGATCCAAAAAATACCATTGTCTCCTCTAGACACGCCGTCAGGGTAAAATGGCAAGTTGTCCAAAAAAATGTCTGTAGTGCCGGCTTTATTACCTTTCAACCAATATCGTTTTACTCGATGCGCGCTGGTTTCATTCACTAAAACAAAATCTTCATTGGCACTTAGCGCAACGCCATTGGCAAAATATAGGTTATCTAATAATAAAGTGGTATTGTCTGTTCTGGGTTGATAGGAAAAAAAGCGACCGTTGGCACCATGTTCAATAAAATCGAGTTTGTATTGCTCGTTATTGTATTTATAGGAAGCATCGGTAAAATAGATAATACCCTCTTTTGTAATATCTACATCATCCGTGAATAGAAATGGTCGATCGCCATAAGTGGTTTCCAAGACTTTAATGCTTCCTGAAGGATCAATAGATAGTAATCCTTTTTGAGCATCGCAAACAATTAAATTTTGTTGTGCATCAAAATGCAATCCCAATGGACGACCTTCAGTTTTTGCCAAAACTATTCTTTCACCATTCACGAATTTGAGTATTTCGCCATCTACCGTTCCGCCATAGATGGCACCATTGGTGTCCACGGCAATATCTTCACATTCTTTGCATTGCCCTTCGTACAATATTTCAATAGCCTTGAGTTTTTCATTTTTGGAAAAGCTGCTTTCCATTTTAGGAGCAGGTGGCGGATTCCAACTATCCGGCGTTACTTTGGTCGGCCAAAATAGTAAGTAGATCAATAAGAGCACCAAAATGCTCAAAACGATTTTCAGTTTCATTATTGTAAATTAGAAAAATTAGTTGACAGGATATAATTATCTATTCAAAACCGTACACTACCGCCAGCACTGTTTCCCCGACGGCTTGTAGTGTAGCCTTATCAATCACATCCATATTATCATCATGGGTATGCCAATAGCGTCCAAAATTGGATCTGGTGGCATAGTCGTATTGAATGATATCAATGGTTGGAATATTCGCAATGGCATTGATGTAATAATGATCATCGACAATTGGATCTGTTCGTTGATACAAAAAGTGTCTTGAATGGTTTAAGGCGATGGCTTTGTCCCAAACCTGACGCATAAATTTTGGGGCATAATACATGGAAGTACCTTCCAGCGTAAATGTGGCGTCTTTGGCACCCACCATATCCAGTAAAATACCATTCTGAGCAGTATAGTTGGGCACATGTGGTTGTTTTGACCAATATTGCGATCCCAAACAATAGGTATCTGATTTGCTGGGTTTTACGTCATCCGGTTGTCCTTGATCTTCCACGTCAAACAGTATGATATCTATGCCAATTTCAGGCGATTTGAGTTGAAGCTGTCGGGCTATTTCCAATAATACGCCGACGCCGCTTCCACCATCGTTCGCCCCTTCAATCGGCTCTTTTTTTCTTTCCTTATCCTGATCCGCCACATGTCTTGTATCCCAATGTGCGCAAAGCATCAAACGTTTTGGAACAGAAGGATTGTAGCTGCCAATGATATTGTACATGGGAAGGCTTACCCCATCATATCGTTTAACATTTCCTTTTTGAACCGTAACAGTAGCATCAAAACGTTTCAGTTGTTCTTCTAACCATCCGGCA
This sequence comes from Bacteroidota bacterium, assembly GCA_020436175.1. GTDB lineage: Bacteria > Bacteroidota > Bacteroidia > Chitinophagales > JADIYW01 > JAGQYH01. The sequence continues at coordinate 5,195 of JAGQYH010000056.1, read as the reverse complement.
CAATTTTTATGCGCTTCAGTGCCCGGTACTCTTGGTCCGAAAGCCACTTGCCGGGCAATAAATTCATACGCTGTGTCGGCAGAAAAATCAGGTCGGATAACCGTTGGGATTTCAACAGTATGATTTGAATGCTTTCCGGGATCTTTAGTATTAGATTTACAACCTGAAAATGCTACAACTAAGCACAATAAGGATAAAACTGTGATCCTAGCCAATTTCAAATGTAGTTTGCCCATCTTTGTTGTCATTTATAATGATATTGGCTTCACTTAGTCGGTTTCTTATGGTATCTGATGTCGCCCAATCTTTTTGAGCTCTCGCTGTATTTCGGATATCGATCAATATGGACATGACATCATTCAACACGGATTGATCACCTGTAGATTCTTCCTTTAAACCTAGTACTTCCAGTATAAAAGTAGCATAAGTGGATTTAAGAAGTTCAAAGGTATCATTGGAAATCCCGGTAACTTTACCTCCGGCATCTTTAAAAGTATTGATTTGCGTAGCTAAACCAAATAATGCTGCAATAGTCTTGGCGGTATTGAAGTCATCATTCATGTGTTCTGAACATTCATGACAAAGCGCTTTGATGGTTGTTTCTTTTTCTTCATCGATCTTTCCTTCAACAAATGGCAGTTTTTCAACTGTTTTCAAGGCATTGGTTAATCTTCTTAACGCCTTTTCTGCATCTTGCAATGCTTTATTGGAAAAATCTATTTCGCTGGCATAATGTGTTTGCAGCATCAAAAACCGGATGGTCATTGGGCTGTAAGGCTTATCCAATAGAGGGCTGTCGCCATTAATCATTTCTTCGGGTAAAATGGAATTGCCCAACGACTTACTCATTTTTTTGCCTTCAAAATTCAACATGCCGCCATGCATCCAATACTTTACCGGAGCTGTGCCATCTGCTGCCACAGATTGTGCAATCTCACATTCGTGGTGAGGAAATTTTAGATCCATTCCACCGCCATGTATATCAAATGTTTTACCTAAATATTTAGTGCTCATCACAGAACACTCTAAATGCCAGCCGGGGAATCCATCTCCCCATGGTGAAGGCCATCTCATGATATGGCTTGCATCGGCATTTTTCCAAATGGCAAAATCAATTTTATTTCTTTTCTCATCCTGGCTGTCCAGATCGCGACCACTTTCCTGCATATCTTCAATCACTCTGCCGGAAAGTTCTCCGTAGTGATATTGTTGGCTGTATTTTTCGACATCAAAATAGACAGAGCCATTGACTTCATAGGCAAAGCCGTTATCAATGATTCTTTTAACCATTTCGATCTGATCGATGATATGTCCGGTAGCCTGTGGTTCAATACTGGGATCAATGATGTTCATCAACCGCATGATCTTATGAAAACCATTGGTGTATTTTTGAACGATCTCCATCGGTTCCAACGCTTCCAATCGAGCTTTTTTAGCGATCTTATCTTCGCCCTCGTCAGCATCATCCACTAAATGACCAACATCGGTAATGTTTCTGACATACCTTACCTTATAGCCTAAATGGCACAAGTATCTGTAAACGATATCAAATGATAGAAAGGAGCGAACATTCCCTAAATGAACATCGCTGTACACCGTTGGGCCACATACATACAACCCAACATGCGGAGGGTTCAAAGGCTCAAACAATTCCTTTTTTCTAGTTAAACTATTGTATATGTGCAATTGGTCAGGCATGGAACGAAGATAGTTACTTTGTTTTCAAAAATACTTTTAGAGTTTGAAAAATTAGTTAAAATTTAAGGGAAAGACTTCATTTATTGAGGTCTAGCGTAACCAATAATGGCAAGTGATCTGATATATTAAGATTGATGATCTCAGCGGCGGTTATATCTAGTTGTTTATCCACCAGCATAAAATCAATTCTCAATGCGGGAATCAAGCCGTTGTAGGTGGCTCCTGCGCCCCAACTCGTTTTTAAAAAGGCATCGTTAAAATGCTTGGAAAGGGAGTTGTAAGCATAGGAAGTGGGAAGGTCGTTGAAATCACCGGCAATAATGAGGGGATACGATTGGTCCTGGGTGGTGAGAAATTCATTTAACTGCTGAACCTGTCTGCCTCTTTTCCTGTAAGCCTTTAAAAGTTTTGAGATGATTGGTTTTGACCTTTCGTAACTTATTTTTTCCTGTTCTGATAATTTTTCAATGGTGGTATAATCGTCTTGATTCAAATAAATTGAGGCAAGATGTGTGTTGATGAGTCGGATTGTATCGTTGGGCAAAGCGATATCGGTATAAATGGCTTTACTGGGATAGTTGCCATGTTTACTGATCTCTTCATTTTGAATGAACTCATCATAAGCAATGATCGGGTATTTTGAGAAGGTAGCGATTCCCCACTGTCTTCCTTCCTTTAACACCAATTCTCTCGTAAAGTAATAATATGGCAGTCCTAATTTTGACTTTAACCTGGCAATATTATCCCAATCGCTGTTGGGCTGGGAATAAAATTCCTGAAAGCAGATTACATCGGGATTCGCAGATTTTAGTGTATTGAAGATCTCGGTTCTGGAATCATTGTTATTACTCCAGTTGTAAAGGTCGAAGTTGCGGACGTTGTAGGTAAGTATCTTAAAAGGTTGTTGGGCGGCAGAAGGCTGCTTCTTGGCAAGCTTTCTAGCCCACAAATTATTGATTTGCGGAATAGAAAATAAAAGAATGAGCAGTGTAAAATAGCCCATTGTTTTTTTTCTGGCGAAAGCATAAATAAGAGCGATGATATTAAGAACAATGAGTGGGCCTATCATCAAACTCAATAGACCGAAAATTGGCCATTTGGATGGGTTGATGTAACTACCTGATAGGCAAAGAGCCAAACCGATGGATAAAATCCATATTACAAACCCGGTAACTCTTGATATGCCTTTTTTTACACCCATGAATACTCTACAAACGAAAGGAGCTATCTATTCGTCTTTACAATGCTAAAATTAGTAATCTAAGTGTAGGCAGATAACTTAATTGTTCAACACTTGGGGAATAAAAAAAGCCATTCGTTTTTGCGAATGGCTTCTATCTTATTCATCGAATTGGTTCTTACTCTTCTACAACTTCGAAATCAATCTCAGTGGTTAACTCTTTGTGTAAGGTAACACTTGCTTTGTAAGTACCTAATTCTTTAATATCACCGGCAATTTTGATCTTTCTTCTGTCGATATCCAAATCGAATTGCTTCTTCATCGCTTCTGCTAATTGAATGTTGTTGACGCTACCGAACAATTTACCGCTAGCACCTGCTTTTGCACCTACTTTCAAGATTTTTTCTTGTAAGCTGGCAGCAATAGCTGTCATGTCTTCCAATAATTTTTTAGCTTTTGCAGATTGCTGAATAGCAATTTCTTCTGCATGCTTCTTCAATGATTTATTAGCTAAAACAGCTAAACCTTGTGGGATCAGGTAGTTTCTACCGTATCCGCTTTTAACAGTAAGAACTTCATTCTTATCGCCAAGGCCTTCTACATTTTTTAATAATAATACTTCCATCGATTCTTACTATTTAAAAAGGTCAGTTACATAAGGTAATAAGGCAATTTGTCTTGCTTTTTTGATAGCAGTAGACACTTTTCTTTGGTATTTTAAAGAATTACCGGTCAATCTTCTAGGAAGAATTTTACCTTGTTCATTCAAAAATCTAGATAAAAAATCAGGATCTTTATAGTCGATATATTTAATGCCCATTTTCTTAAATCGGCAATATTTCTTTTTTTGATGTCCAATCTGTGGAGCATTCAAAAACTTAATGTCGCTTTTCTGTGCCATCTTATGCTTCCTGTTTTTCTTCTTTCTTGTTAGATAATCTGATTCTTCTTGAATCATTGTACTTCAGTGCGTACTTATTTAATCGAGTGGACAGGAATCGCATGATGTTCTCGTCTCTTTTAAACTCCACTTCCAATTTTTTAAGATTTTCAGTTGGTAAGCTAAATTCAACAAGCGTGTAGAATCCTGTAGTCTTCTTCTCAATTGGATAAGCTAATTGACGCAAACCCCAGTCTTCCTTCGACGTTACTTCACCACCATTGTTGGTAATGAAATTAGTGTACTTAGCAACTACATTTTTATATTCTTCGTTGCTGAGAACAGGGGTGGAGATAAAAACTACTTCGTAATTGTTCATATTTATATTAAAATTTTCGGACTGCAAAGGTAATAAATTAATGTAGAATACCATAGGCTGTTAATGAAGAGATAATTTAAAATGAAAATTTCTACTTCAATTAGCCTGGTTTCGGTCTAATTGCACACTATTGTGTCTTTAAATAAATGGATTTAAATCGTTGCGCAAAACAATTTTATGGCATTAAACCACGAAAATGCCGATGACGATGGCAGCAATTAAGAGACCTATGGCTAAGTATAGAATCACTTTCTTGCCATTTTCTTCTTCTTGCTTTTCCTTTACTCTTGCTTTTCTACCTAATTTGCTCATAATCACTTGATTTACGACATGTAAATTACAAATGAAAATTGAATAATCAAACAAGTATTGGATGATGAACTTAGATTCAACCGTTTAAACGATCACCAATTTAGGAGGTTTTCTGCTGCAATGATTCGACCACATACTCAATGTATTGGCACCAGTTTCCATGATCACAAATTTATCTCCTTCTTTTATTTCCGGAAGCCTTAAATGGTAAAACAAAAAATCACCTGCAAAGCACAGAGGTCCTGCAATATTGTATTGATGGATTGGTAAAGGCTTGTCCTCTTTGTTCTTTCGAATGACGGCATAAGGATATTCGATCGATAAATTGGAATATACTTTTCTTACAAAAAGGTCGGCTCCAACATGTATGAATGCAGTTTTGGGCTCTTTATCATTAATTCCATCCACCACATATTCAATATCGGATATTACGAATGAGGCATCATTGTGAACGAATTTACCATACTCTGTGATGATCTTGTATTGATCAAACAATTGCAACTTTTGTAATTGATCTACCAACCCGGCTATATTCAGATCAGGATTATCTTCATCAAAATGAATACCACCACCGATATCAATAAATTCAATTAAAGTATTGATGTTTTGTTGTTTTCGAGTGGTATTGATCTTGTCTGCCAAGGTTTTGATCTTTTGAATGGCCTCAATATTCGCCTGATAATTTTGGATGCCGGAACCGATATGTACATGTAATCCTTTAATTTGTGGTTGTTGCAGACAAGCAT
>JAGQYH010000055.1 GCA_020436175.1 Bacteroidota bacterium | reverse complement strand
CTTTTCATACCAACAAAAGAATGGTTATTGCTTTTGAAGGCGGTTTTCATGGCAGAACACATGGAGCTGTAGCGGTGACCGACAATAAGAAAATTCAGGCGCCAATCAACCAAACTGATCATGTGGTGACCATTCCATACAACAATATTAATGTATTACGTGGGGCGCTGAATGCTTATGAAAATGAGATTGCTGCTGTAATCATTGAACCTATTCAAGGAGTAAACGGCATTCAAGTGGCGGATATTTCTTATCTAATTGAGTTGGAGGTCTTGTGTAAAGCAGCAGGAATTGTATTGATTGCAGATGAAGTGCAAGCCGGATATGCGAGAACCGGTGATTTTTTCAGTCATCAGCATGCCGGTATTCAGCCGCATTTGATTACGGTCGCCAAAGGTATGGGCAATGGATTCCCGATAGGCGGTGTTTTGATTCATCCGGAAATTGCTGCTTGGTCAGGTATGTTGGGCACTACATTCGGAGGTAGTCCTTTGGCATGTGCAGCCGGACTTTCTGTATTGAATATCATTGAAGAGGAAAATTTGCAAAAGCATGCTCGTAAAATGGGCGACTATTTAAAAAGCCAATTGCAACAAATCTCTAAAGTGAAGGAAGTTAGAGGTAGAGGATTGATGTTAGGCATTGAGTTTGATTTTCCGATCAAGGAGTTAAGAGAAATGTTGTTGTATAAGCATCATATACTTACCGGTAGTGCCAAACAACCCAATGTTATAAGGATATTGCCTCCATTAAATATTAAGAAAAAGCAACTGGACCAATTCGTACAGGCATTGGCAGTTAGTTTGAAAAAGCTATAATATGAAGAACTTCTTATCTGTACATGATGTGGTGGATGTGAATGTATTGGCTGACAAAGCATTAAGGCTAAAAAGTGCTCCTTTCCTCCATCAATCATTAGGCAAAAACAAAACAATGGTGTTGCTTTTCCTAAATCCGAGTTTAAGAACTAGGTTAAGTACACAAAAGGCAGCCTTGAATCTGGGGATGCAATGCATAGTCATGAATGTTGGTCAGGATGGATGGAATTTGGAGATGGAAGATGGTGTCATTATGAATGGCAATCAAGCCGAACACATAAAAGAAGCGGCAGGCGTCATCAGTCAGTATGCCGATGTGATCGGATTAAGAACATTTGCAGGATTGACGGATAGAGAAAAGGATTATGCTGAGTTTGTATTAAATCAGTTTGTGAAGTATGCTACCGTTCCGGTAGTGAATATGGAATCGGCTACTGTTCATCCATTACAATCATTGGCAGATTTGGTAACCATCCGTGAATTCCAAAAAATAAAACGCCCAAAAGTAGTCTTAACCTGGGCGCCACATCCGAGAGCACTGCCTCAAGCGGTGGCCAATAGCTTTGTAGAATGGATGCAAAAGGCGGAAGTGGATTTGAGTATTACCAATCCTAAAGGATATAATTTATCACCTGAATTTGTTAAAGACACAACGGTAATTCACGATCAGATGGAAGCTTTTGAGAAGGCTGATTTTATATATGCTAAGAATTGGTCGTCATTTGAAGACTATGGCAAAATTGTAGAAGTTAAAGAGAATTGGACGGTGTCAGCAGCAAAAATGGCCAAAACGAATAATGCTTACTTCATGCATTGTTTACCGGTACGTAGAAATGTTGTGGTAGATGACGCTGTTATCGATAGTGAGCGATCATTAGTGCTACAACAAGCGGGTAACAGAGAATGGGCTGCTCAGGCCGTGATCAAGCAGATTCTAGAGGCGAATTAATCAAAGGATCTAGCTAGACATTTCGCTCAATATACCGAATAATGGTTTTGGCTATGTCTTTATTGGTGGCGTGTTCCATTCCCTCTAAACCCGGTGAAGAGTTTACCTCCAATATCAACGGACCTCTTTCTGACTGTAGCATATCCACACCGGCAACACCTAAACCCATAGTTCGAGCTGCCTTTAAAGCTGCATTTTCTTCTTCATCGGTGAGTTCTATAATTTCTGCGGAACCTCCACGATGTAGATTAGATCTGAATTCGCCTTTTTTACCTTGACGCTTCATGGCTCCCACTACCACGCCATCCACAACAAATGCTCTGATGTCGGCACCTTTGGCTTCTTTGATGAATTCCTGAACGATAACTCTGGCCTTTANACCATTGAACGCTTCTAAAACAGATTCAGCAGCATTATCATTATCGGCTAAAACGACACCCAAACCTTGCGTGCCTTCCAATAGTTTTATTACTACCGGTGCACCGCCTACCGCTCTGATTACATCTTTAACGTTTTTAGAATAATTGGTAAAAACCGTTTTTGGTAGGCCTAATCCAGCTCTGGACAACACTTGTAAACTTCTCAATTTATCACGTGATCGCATTAAAGCCTGAGATTCTACCGCAGTAAATACTTTCATCATTTCAAATTGTCTTACCACAGCTGTTCCGTAAAAAGTTACCGAAGCACCAATTCTTGGAATAACGGCATCCACATCGGTTAACAGTTCGTGCCGGTAACTGATGGCGGGTTTTTTCTTTTCAATGATGATGTCGCATTTCGTGTGATCCACCACTAACATTTCATGTTTGCGCTTTTTACCTGCCTCAACAAGTCTTCGGGTCGAGTATAAATTCGCATTTCTGGATAAGACGACAATTTTCATTTATTCGATTTTACGTTTTATTTTTTGGTAAGATAAATTTCTTTTTGATGTGTCAACGATAAATTTATCCGTTAAAAATTTTCTGCCGAGTAGTACAGGGTATTTCATGGAGCCTCTTTCCGTTAAGGTTAACTTGATCGGGTAGGTTTCATTAAAAATGGTTATCTCTGTTTTAATCATATACCTTAACTCCTTTATTCCATTGGAGCTTTTCACCATCTTCTCCGTAAAATTTTTGAATTTAAAGTATTTCTCATGGTATTTCTCATGTTCCGGGTCGAGAAATTGGCACACTAATATACCGTCCTGAACCTCAATATTATGACAGTGAAAACTAGAGGTATAGGCGCCTGTATCTATTTTAATATCTATACCAAACAATTCAAGTTTCGGAAAATCTACAATGTCGCTACGTCCTATAATGGTTTTCAACTAGTGGAGTTTATTGGAAAAATTAAATTGATTGGTGATGAATAACCGCTTTACTTAGTTTAAACAAAGCTATTATATTTTATTCTAAACTAGATATTTAATTGAACTTAAAGTATATGGTAGAAATCCAATATTGAAAGTACTTAACAAACTATATATTATTAAATAGATTTATATATAGCTAATTTAAAGTTTACACCAAACTAATTAATAATTATGGGATGGGCACTCGCTATATTAATTGGAATCATCATTATACTGTTGCTAAAAATTATTCGAGACCTTAAAAGACTACATGATGCCGGTGCTTATGACGGTCCGTCTGCTGCCACTTTACAGGCAATAGCATCCTTTCAGGCCGCTTTGGCCATTGTACAACGCATCCGAGATGAAGACAGAAGTCCGACGGAAGCAGAATGTCTACAATTGAAGCAGTTATGGGAAGAAGCGCAGGCCGGTGATCTTTCGGCATTATCATTAAGACCCTTGAAAACAGCGATCGAAGAATTATGTCCTTCATCTTAGAAGGCAGGAATGTTAATGAGCTATATGGAAGCTCAAAGCGTATTGAACTGATTATCTTGATAAGGTGGTAGATAATTTTATGAGATTCTTCGCTCGTTATTGCTAAAGAGTTTGGCATATAACTTTATGAGATTCTTCGCTTACGACTTTCTAAAGCAATGTTCTCTTGAAAATTGGAAGATTCTTCGCTCGTTAATGCTAAGGCATTAACTCGCTCAGAATGGATACCCAATGGCAAAATTCCATACCCAATTGCTCTTACGCCATTCTTTAAAAGTACTTGCCGGAGTTTGATGAAACCATCTTTCTCCTTCGGGTTCAAATGGTTTGTATAAAGGTATTCCCAAATCTAATCGGATAGCCACAAAATTAAAGTCTAACCGTAAACCTAAACCGGATGACAATCCAATTTCTTTATAAAAATCTCTGTTGATCTGACCGCCGGGTCGATCGGGATCATTTCGCAACAACCATACATTCCCGGCATCCACAAAAGTGGCGGCTCTAATAAACTTATAAATAGTCCAACGGTATTCTAAATTGAACAAGATCTTAAGGTCTCCGGTTTGTTCCACAGAATTATTATTGTTTTCATTATTGTCGGAAGCATATGATCCGGGACCGATGTCTCGGATGGAAAATCCTCTTATGGTATTCGGTCCACCTACAAAATACTGTCTGGAATAGGGTAAACTTAATGTATTGCCATAGCTGATGCCCACGCCGGTATTAATTCTACTGATGAATTGCGACTTTCGATTGATGATCCAGTAATTCCGGTAGTCAATTTCAATCTGACCAAACTGAGAAAATGGAATGCTGAAAATCTGGTATTGATCCGCTTGATTACGCTTAATGGCTTTGGCTACAGCATATGCCAAATTTCCGGAGGATTCAATACTATGTAGCAGCAGGAAGTAGTTGTTCTGATCGGCACCCTTCTTGGTGTTTATCGTTAACTGGTATTTACTTCCAATGATGAAATTGTTTTGAAAACTTGCTCTAAGTTGAGCATTGGTATTTAGTAGATCATCAAACGTAGATGTCGTATTGATCAAAAACAACCAGCTAAAGTTAATCGGGGAAAGCTCATGTGTTAATGAAGGCTTATTCAAAATATCCCGCCTTTGCCAACTATAGGTGTAATTTAAGTTGATGTCGTTGATGGTATAGTATTGTAGCCAAATCTGAAAATTCTCGGAAATACCAAATGTAGTTGTCGGTGGAGTGGGTGATTTTAACTTCTCTTCATAAAATCTCAACCTTCTGGGAACAGAGAAAGACAAACCGATATTGGCATCCAAAATGTTTAACTCCGCTTTTCTATTACTAAATTGAAATTCGGTACCTACACCGGCCTGTAGAGTTAAGTCTATAGCCTTTCTACTGGTATTTCTGTTGTTATATTTAACAGAAAAAGTAGAACCCAAATAGCCTAAAGTGGATGAACTTAGCTCAATACTGGTCTTAAAATTCTGATATTTTGTGGGCGTTAGCTTGATGGTTACATCTAGACTGTCGTTCCCGACTTTACTGTAATCTATATTCACAAACTTATATAAACCCAAATTGACTAATCTACCGGAAGTAAGTTTGAAATTATAAATCGAAAACTGATCACCGGGTTCTATAAACACATTTTCAGCAATCACTTTTCGGGTAATGTAAGGATGATGCTCATAAATACTGAAATACTTGCCTTTTGGATTATTCTCAATTTTTTCAGCCAGTTTGCTTGTATTTCTTACTCCTTCAACCGGATATTGATTGGTGGCTCTCCAATAGCCGGTAGCACTATCATTGTAACTAGGATAAATGTTGACATCGCGGATATAGAATTTTTGATGCCTCAGAGAATCTTGCGGTTTTCTTACCACCAATCGAACATCAAATTGTTGGTAGTCGGAAGTATCTACCAAATAAATGAGATCATTTTTGTTAAAATCATAGTAACCATGACTTCGAATAAAAAATGACAATCCATCTCTGTCTTTTTGAATATGCTCCAAATTGTAGATGTCGTTGGATTTTACTTCGTAATCGGGATAGGCATTCAACAAAGAATCCAGTGGATGAACAACGCTATCGTGTTCTTTTGTTAGTGGTGGAATAATGAAAGTGTCGATGTACGTTGGACCGTCATTACTCAGCGTATAATGTACTTTTACGGCTTGATCATTACGTTTTCTGGCTTTTACTTCGGCTGTAACTTCCGTATCGAAAAAACCATTGTCTTGCATGGCTTTGGCTAACACTTTCTTCTTTTGTTCGATATCTACATCTGAAATTAGAACAGGTTCTTTTCCGATCTTATTTCTTAACCAATATTTGAATCCTTTATCTTTTTTAGGTTCCAATTTAAGATAAGCCCAAACTCTTAATTGGAATAAACCAAGAAATTTTTTATTCGGTTTTGGGATTAATTTCTTGTTTAGATCAGTTTCCAATTTATTGGAGTTAACGCCTTTGGCATCAGGATCGAATTTTATTTCAGAACCCAAGTACAATTGCTGACCTTCTTTTAAATATTTTGTTCCATTGCAAGATGGCAATAGCAAGCATAGCAGCAAAAAACCTATTAAATAATATGCACTTTTCAGGTTATGTTTGATCATTCTTTGGCCGGTTTAGGATCTTCTTTGTTTTCAATGGCATCATTGGGAACTTTGTCGGGAGTGGCTTCTTCTTCCTCATTATTTGTTGGAGCTGCATGCATTTTTCTTTCAGCATCTTTATAAGTTTCGTTCTTGATCAGTTTTCCAAATGTTTTTTGATAGCTGAGCCCGATTCCTGTTTTCCAGACATTGTCATCGTTCAACAAGCTGTAATCAGATTTTTGAAAAACGTTCAATCTCAAATTACCTTCACTGGTTAATTTATATTCTAATACAAAATCGCCTGCTACATTGGTTAAACCACTTTCTGAACTCCCTGAATTCAAGTCCAAATTAGTGCCGAATTCCAATACTAATCGATCATTCAAAAGACTTTGTTTAATGAACACATCAATATTGGTGGATTGCGAAAAGGCATTATTGTCAGTTTCGCTATTATCTGAGAGTGCATCATTAGAGGAAGAAGCAATTCCAACGCCTACTTCTAAACCTTTGGCTTTATTGGTTAATTTCTTTAATTGATTATTGATAAAACTGGAAACACTATTAAAGGCTATTTGCGACCCTGTATTATAAATCACATCGGTAGAGGAGGAGGCAGTGGTGGTAAAGCCTTGTAGCAAAAGCAGACTAAAAACCTGCGTGTTCAGATCGGTTTTATTGCTTCTAATTTTTTCTAAAGCCCTTACAACACTGCTATTGACGATATTCCCGGAGTTCTGTGGGATCTTGATATCAAATTCAATTTGTGGATCAGTTAATTCGCCCTTTATACTTAAAACCACATTCACTTCTGTAGTTGGATCTTTTGCGGCTTTAATTTCACTTTCCGATAAAGTTTCAATTTCATCCTTGATCAAGCTGTAGGTGCTGGTTTTAAGCTTATAGGCTGCAGCCAAATCGAGTTTCGAACTCATTATATCACCCACAAAAGTGATTTGTCCTCCGGGTATAATCTCAAAGTTTCTTTTCAGAAAAAAGTCTTCAAAGGTAAATCTATATTGCCCGGAGGTCACTTCATAACTTCCATTGATCAAAAGTTCACCGGATTCATTTACATCCACTACCATGTTTCCGTTGCCCAACACATCCAAATAATCACCACTGATAGGATCGATCACCACCTTAAGTTTCGCTTTGTCGTTAATGTTGGCATAAACCGTTAGATCAAAAATAGTGCTGATCTTGTATCGTAAATTGATGATACTATCGATTTCTTCAATGGTATAGTTCCCTCTGTCTACAAAGATCACGTAAGGTTCATTGGTGATAGAAGTGCTATTAGAATTAGCTTCAATGGTAATATCTGTGCTATCCTGCGTGGCGAAAACGGCAAATATCTCAGGTTTATTAATTGTGCCGGTAATATCTGCATCCAATTCAGCATTTAGTTTGCCGTAAAAAGGCAGTCCCGGTTGTTTTCGCGAATCGAGAAAAGTAAATGAGCGAGCATTAAAATTCAGATTGAAACCAAAATTGCTAAAATATTTATGCGTTACATTGCCTTTGAGTGTGGCAGTTCTTTTTAAACTGTCAATAAAAATCACATTGGTTTTGATATTGTCTTTGGTGATATTGAAATCACCCTTTTTAACGGCATAAGTTGAGCCCAGGCTAACTACTTTTGCACTTACATCATTCATGCTCAAAGTACCGTTTACATCAGGTTCTTGAAGGTTGCCGCCGATCACCAGTTGACCTTGAAGTCCACCGGTAATATCTTTCACATATTTTCTAAGAAACGGTTCAATGGCTTTTAATTCCATTTGTTGGATGTCAACTTCACCATCAATTTTATTGCCTTCGCTGAGTATTGCTTCAATGTGAACATCCGTGTAAAGATCAGAAAGATCAATAGTGGCAGTAGTATAATTGCCGCCAATATTTTGAAATTCCATTCCCAAATTACCCATTTCAATGCCATTGTATTGTATGGCTCCAATATAAAGATCTCCTTCAATGGTTAAAGGATCGTCTTGGGTGGCAATCATCAATGATCCGTTGATAGATCCATCAATGGAGGTAGAATCGTTCAGGATGAAATTGGTTAAATTACTAGCTTCAAAGGCTTCGAAATACAGATCGATTTCATTGTCTTCTCCTTTAGATAAAAAGATTCCCTGATCTCCTCTGACCAGATCAAATGCCGGAAATTCAAAACTGTTCTTACCTAAAACAAACGGCTCTTTCATGTTCATTCTCCAATTTCTCGCATCCAATACCACAGTCCTGTCCACCAATACCTCCAATAGTTTATCAGAAGGTGTTAGTTGACCGGTTAAAGCAAACTGGGCGACTTCCTCTTCATCTTTGATCTGAATGCCATAGGTTCCGATATTTTCTTTAAATGTGGTGGCAAAGGCAATACTTGGGATTCTTATACTGTTGCCAATCACAATGGAATCGGAGTTAATTGTAAAACTCAATTGATTATTAGCTGTTTCACTAACAACAGATATATTTCTCAATTCCGTTGTGCCAAAACTAAAAGCAGGTGCTTGTAAGTCGATATCAATAACATCTTTACGTGAATCAAAATCGAGCATTAATATGGCAGTGTCCAGTTTATAGTTTGACTCGGAGAGAAAGTTGGTTAGCTGTTTTGGACTGGACACAAAGAACTCACCTTTAAAGGATTGTTCGGGAATGCTTTTTTCACTTTTTTGGGTAGTAATCAATTCACTAAACGGAAAATATTCATCCAAACTTTGCATAATGGCCGGAACAATAGAGTTCAAGCTGTAATCACCAACCACCGACCCGTTCATGATCTCGGAAACCAGTGATAACTCCTTATTGCCATTCTTATTAGTGGTAGCAACCAATGCAATTGAATCGGTTGCCCAAACTTTCCCATCATTGGATAACCTGATATCCTTGATCTTTAGTTCACCATCCATATCTTCTAAACTGGCTTTTCCCAGATTTGAAGTGATCACTAAACTAGCCGAGAGAGGCATTTTGGTTAAATGCAATGCACCCAGATTTAATGTGTCCAATTGCATGGTAAAATTCAAATTTGGGATGTCATCATTCAGCCCGAGTTTACCTTTGAATGAAAATGCCACATTTTCATCATTGATATTGATGTCACCCTTAAATTCCTTTCTGTCAAAATAACCATCAATCACAAGGTCATTGTATTCATAGCCATTGTAAACAAATGAGTTAATAGTAGCATCCAATCGGGTGTCGATCGAATCAATTGATAAGCCGCATCCATTTACCATCGCAGTCATGGTTACATTGCCTATAGAATCATTTTCAAATAATTTGCCCAGTTGAAAATCATTGACTTTTAACTCACCGTTGTAAACGGCATAAGTATATTGGTTGTTAAAATCTATTTTCAGATCCGGTATGATCTCTCCCAGATTGGTACTCATCTTTCCGTCCAGATCAAAACTGGTTAAGCTGCCTTTTAGATTGCCAGTGTAGCTAAAGAACTCAATTTGCTGCGCAATATCCGGAATGGAGTCTAATATTTTTGACACATCAGTATTAGTGGTTTCAAGGGCGTTGATCTGTAAATTGTAATGCAAATGCTTTGGTTGGTCTATATTATTGATGCTGCCGGATAAGTCTAAATGAGTAGTGAGATCGGTTTTTACATTAAATTGTTTAAGAACTAAGTCTTTCAAATCACCTGAAACATTTGAAGTCAATTCTATTTTTCCAAAAGAATTTAAGTCAATAGGTAACTGTTCTTTACCGATCAATTGCTCAATATCTGTAGCTTTTACATTTGCGCCTAAAGCAACATCGGTAAATTGCATTTTATCTAGCTTGGTGGGATGCTTTACCAAACCTGATAAATAAAGTCTGGTGGCACCAACATGTGCATCAAAATTCTTAATATTTAAACTGGACAAAGTACCCGTTATGGTGGCATTAGCTCTAATATTTTTTGATGGTAACTGATTAAGATCGAACGAAGCGGCTAGTGTCGGAACAAAATAACTCAACTCATCCGTATGAATATTGATCGGTTTACCATGGATATCAATTTGTAGATCATCGTCAAATTTTATCAGTGATTTGAATTGCTCATACGATAATCGAGCATCCAAATCTGCTTCTGATTTTGCCGTTTTCAATTCAAGATTGGTAACGCCGGTTTCGTGATCCGAAAAAATTAAATTGCCCGATAAATGCTGAATGTCAATCTGTTGCCCAAAATCAGTCGAAATATTTTTGGCGGTTAGGCTGGCGCGAGTACTGTCAAAATAGATGTCTTTTAGATCTAGATTCAGATCGCTTGCATAAATTCGTTGAGGATTGAATGTTGTTCCTAGTGAATCGTTGGAACCGGTCAATATATCTACAAAGCTATTCTCAATCACTAATTTATTGGAGGTTACTTTCACCGGTACAGTGTACAAAGGAAAAATATTTGGGTCGTATTTTCTTTTCGATCTGCCGGCATTGAATCCTGCCACATAATTAACAGATTGTATGTTTATTTCATTGATGTCAAAGATCATTTTTTGCAGATCTAAGGTTTTGAGGTCAATCTTTAGGGATTGAAGGGCAATATCTTGACGGCCGCTTTTAAGATCAATTAGGGCATGGGTATTGCTTAGCTTTAGTTGCTTCAAAGAAATATTCCAAGGATTTGAGTTGTTTTGCTTCTTCGGTTTAGGGTTTTTCGGCACAAAAGCATCAATAATGTATTGAAAATTGAAAATCGAATCTTTCTGAATGATGTTGGAGGTCAGATCGTTAATGATCACTTTATCGATCTCTATGTTTTTTTTTATTAGTTTTTTAAGGTCAATATCTACCATTAGATCGGAAGTAGCCAATAGTGTATCCCTGTTTTGATCTTCAAAATAAACACCATGCAGGGCTACGCGATCAAAAAGATGAATGGCTACTTTATCAATGTTAACGGGAGTATCGATCTTTTTTTCCAGAAACTTAGAAGCTGTTCTTCCCAGTTGTTTTTGTATGAATGGTAGATTTAAACCGACAAAGAGAAACAAAAGAACCAATAGAATTAAACCCAGTAGCGATATACTAAAGTACTTCAAAATACGCCGAAGAGGTTTTAAATTCATAGGAACTAATATTAATTATATTTTTGTTGCAAACTAATAATATAAAGAACTTTATTTACAAAATATCCGGTTAAGAATGAGTCAAGATAACGCAGTTAAAATTATTGAATGTCCGCGTGATGCCATGCAAGGTATTGCAACTTTTATACCAACGAATAAGAAAGTGGAATATTTGAATGCCTTGTTAAAAGTAGGATTTAACACCTTGGATTGTGGAAGCTTTGTTTCTGCCAGATCCATCCCTCAAATGAGAGATACTTTTAGAGTTATACCCCAACTAGACTTGTCAGAGACGGATACAAAGCTATCGGTGATCGTTGCGAATGTAAGAGGCGCAGAGGAGGCCAGTGAGTTTGATGAGATCAATTATATTGGATTTCCGTTTTCAGTGTCTGAAACGTTTCAACAGCGAAATGCCAATGCCAGTATTGAAGAATCGCTGGAAAGGGTAGAACAGATTCAAAATATTTGTGAATGTGCCGGAAAGGAGTTAGTGATTTATATCTCCATGGCATTCGGTAATCCCTATAATGATCAATATCATCCTGCCATAGTGGAGCATTGGGTGGATCGTTTATTTGATTTGGGTATTTATGATATTTCCATTTCTGATACCATAGGAGTGGCTACACCTGCCTTGATAAAAGATCTTTATGCCGTATTGTATGAGGATTTTCCCAAAATTGAGTTTGGTAGTCATTTTCATACCACACCGGACACTTGGCGTGAAAAGGTAGAAGTAGCGTATGCCAATGGCTGTAAACGATTTGATGGGGCTATATATGGTTTTGGCGGATGTCC
>JAGQYH010000054.1:9461-12187 GCA_020436175.1 Bacteroidota bacterium | reverse complement strand
GCCAATTTCAACAGATCTTATCCCGCCTTTGATATACAATTCACTGGTTAAGGCCTGACCCGGATACTCATGGGGTGGAATGTGAGGATAAAGTTTTTTTGCATCCACATAAACCGCATGTCCACCAATCGGCATCATTACCGGAACACCCATTGCATGTAGTTTCTCGCCTAAATAGGTAGTGCTCTTTATTCTATAATCCAGATAATAGGGATCGAAAACTTCCTCTAAGCCGATTGCCAATGCTTCCATATCTCTGCCGGATAAACCTCCATAAGTCGTAAAGCCTTCAGTAATGATCAAAAGATTCATGCATTCATCGGCCAACTTCTTATTCTTTAAGGAAAGAAAACCGCCCATATTAACCAAAGCATCTTTTTTAGCACTCATCACCCCGCCATCTGTCAAGGCAAACATTTCCTGTGCAATTTGTTTGTAGGTTTTGTCTTTACAACTTTCTTCTCTATGCTTAATAAAATATGAATTTTCGGCAATTCTACAACAATCCAATAAGAAAAGGATCTTGTGCTTTTTACAAATTTTACTGATAGCTTTGGCATTGGCCATGCTTACCGGTTGACCGCCGCCACTGTTATTGGTTACCGTTAAAATTACGGCTCCAATTTTATTGGCTCCTCTTTTATCGATCAACTTTTGAAGTTTATCGGTATCCATATTGCCTTTGAAAGGATGAATCAAAGAGGTGTCACTGGATTCCGGAATCGGTATATCAATGGCTTCCGCACCGGAAAATTCAATATTGGCTCTGGTGGTATCGAAATGAGTGTTGCTGATAAAAACTTTTCCTTTTCCACCCAAGTGAGAATAGATGATTCTTTCGGCAGCTCTTCCCTGATGAGTAGGTAAAATATGCTGATGTCCCGTTAGATCTTTGATCGCTTTTTCCATTCTTAACCAGGAACTTGAACCTGCATATGATTCATCACCTCTCATGATTCCGGCCCATTGTTCGGAGCTCATAGCCGATGTGCCACTGTCGGTTAAAAAATCTATGATCACATCTGAAGAGTCTAACAAGAACGGGTTATAATGTGCCTTTTTGAGTTTAGCTTTTCTTTCTTTTTCCGTTGACATTCGAATGGATTCAACAGATTTGATCTTAAATGGCTCAATAATGGTTTTGTGTTGCATACTTACTTTTTACAAGAAGCTGTAAAGGTAAGAAGCTTAATTCAAACAAACGGGTCAAATCATCTAAACCTTTCCAACCACATCCATTACAGTAATTTCCGGTGGAATGCCTACACGCCCATGAAAACCAATAAAACCTAGTCCACGATTAACATACAGATATTGTTTACCTCTGGAATACAAACCGGCCCATTGTTTATAAGCATATTGGGAAGGACTCCATTTAATTTTCAACTGGGGAATTTCTATTCCAAATTGAAAACCATGTGTATGTCCGGAAAAGGTGATATCGATGTCTTTGTAGTTCTGACTCACAACATAATTCCAATGAGAAGGATCGTGGCTCAGTAAAAGTTTAGCATCAACTTCTTCGCATCCCTGACAAGCCTTATCTAAATCACCCATTTTTGGAAAATGACGTGATTCTCCCCAATTCTCCACCCCGATGATCGCAATTTTTTGACTGTCAATTTCCAATACTCTGTGTTCATTATTCAAAATCGTCCAACCACATTCTTTGTGAATGGTTTTGATTCTGGCCAAATCGGCTTCATTACCGTAATAATCATGATTACCTAAGGTAGAGTAAACCCCATATTTTGCTTTGAGTTGAGATAACACCGGTATAAACGGCTCTGCTTCTGAGGCATGCGCATTCACCAAATCGCCGGTAAAGAAGATGACATCTGCCGCCTGTTCATTGATGATCTTAACGGCATGTTCAATAGCTTCTGTACCAATAAAACTTCCTAAATGCAGATCTGAAATTTGAACAATCTTTAATCCTCTAAAACTACTTTTTAACTGTGCTAATGGAACACTAATTTTTCTAACCTTATAATTGTATGCCGTTTTTACCATACCCCAGACAAAGGAGCCGAGCATAAATCCACCGGCCAATAACCCGATTTTGCTAATGAATTGTGATCGTGTAATGCCATGTTGCTTTACTCCTGTGATAGGTTGTGTATATAATTGATGGACAGCCCATTTTACCAAGCGTACACTATCTTCTGCTAAAAGGAATAAGACAATAAACAATTTTGCTACTGCAAAAGTGATGATGGCGCCAAACACTATTCGAATGGCTAGGGTAGTAGTGTTAAATTCTCGCTGCATGATGGCGATGGTGCCAATGTAAAGTGCGATACTGATCATCCAGTAGGCTACAGTTAGAATTAATTTTAAGGTAGGGGAATCGATCAATACAGTTCTTACCGCCTGAAATGCATAAAGGTCAATTGCCAAAAGTATAATAATAGGTAATAACATGTTGAATGGTCAGTTTACTAATAGTATTTCTTTAAAACATCAAAAACCGGGGTAGGATAACATTTACCATTGTCAACATCGATGGCATTGTATGCAGCATTTTCCATGGGACCGGCCAGCTTGTGAAAAGTAGAAATCGTGACGCCGTATTGGTCAAAAATATCAATATATTTTTTGATGTATTCCAAATGAACTGAGGTGTTTCTCGCCCATGACTGTTCATCACCCCAATGGCCGAATTTTATGGAATTCCATTCCGTTACCCAAATTTCCTTTTTGGTGTTTTCTTTTATATATTTTAA
>JAGQYH010000054.1:0-9361 GCA_020436175.1 Bacteroidota bacterium | reverse complement strand
CCCCAATGGCCGAATTTTATGGAATTCCATTCCGTTACCCAAATTTCCTTTTTGGTGTTTTCTTTTATATATTTTAGTCGTGGTATCATTAATGTATTGATACTCCAATCCATTCCTTTTTTTACACAAGCCAGATCGCCTTCTTTACAATTCTTATTAAAAGAACCGTAAAAATGCACCACATAAGCATCTACAAAATCAAAGTGATTTAGTACAAATGTATTGTATTCTGTATGTTTTTGATTTTGGAAATTCCCCAATGGAATCCCTGTTTTGATAAAAGGATCTACAGCATGTATCTTATCCGTATAGATCTTAGCCAGTCGTTCAAATTTCACAAAATTGGCATTATTGGGTGATTGACTTGAAGCAGTAGGAGCGTTTCCAAATATTTGTTTCGATTTTTTTTGCCCGGAAGGCTTACCCGTTAGCGTTCTTAGCCATTTTATTAAAATACTTTCTTTTGGATGCGTAACAGATGGGTTATTATCATTTACATCGCCATTCTCAATCGCATCTACATTGTTTAATTCCGGATTAACGGTGATTCCCGGAATACCGACTATCTCATTATATAGATAAAACTCATTGCCTAACTCTACAGCAATCACATCCATACCATTATCTATTAAATACTGTAAGGCATCCATATTTTCTTTGATCAAAGCTGCTTCATTGGCACCTTTAAAATGGTCCAATAAATTCATGACAAAAACCGTTTTGGGTGGATTTTTCATTGCTTTTATCACCCTTACGTACTCTACTATAAAGTTTTCGGTTAAGTTTTTACTTGGTTTTTCCCATCCATAACCAACGTTGTTGAAATGATATTTGTTGGCAATTGATCCACCTGGAAAACGCATTACATCCGGCGCCAATTGATCAAACAGATCTATACCTTCCTGATTGATCTTATAATTAGGAAAAGGATGGAACAAATGGCCAATACTATAGCCTTTCAGTTGTTGTCCGAATGATTGGGATGTAATGATGGTTAGTATTATTACTAAAAACGATTTCTTCATAGGAAAGAGTTGATAAATGATTTATCGAATATAGTTACATAAATCTTGCCAAGCCTAAAATAAAAAAAGGCCTTCCAATAGAAGACCTTTTTATGATAACTTTTACAAAAGTTTTTATTTTACTTGCTCTACAAGTGCTTTAAACGTCTCAGGATTATTCATCGCTAAATCAGCCAACACTTTTCTGTTAAGTGTAATGTTCTTCTCGTCTAATTTATTGATCAATTCAGAGTAGGTTAAGCCATGCTCTCTGGCTCCTGCATTGATACGAGATATCCATAAAGCTCTGAAACTTCTTTTCTTATTCTTTCTATCTCTATAAGCATATTGTCCTGCTTTCTCAACTGCGTTCTTCGCAACTGTAAAAACATTTTTTCTTCTTCCAAAATATCCTTTGGCTTGTTTAAGAACTTTTTTCCTTTTAGCTCTTGACGCTACTGCATTTACTGACCGAGGCATGTTATTCTAAATTTTCTTTATTACTAATACTATTAAATGTTCAACATAAACTTAACGTTGTTCTCATCTGCACTACATACAGTGGTTGCTTTTCCTAAGTTATGTTTTCTCTTAGTACTCTTCTTCGTTAAGATATGGCTTTTAAAGGCTTTTCTCCTTTTAATCTTACCTGAACCGGTAAGTTTAAATCTTTTCTTCGCGCTTGAATTTGTCTTTACTTTAGGCATTGCTGTCTATTTTGAGGTGCAAAAGTAAGTAATTTTACTTTTATAAACTAATTATCATCAAAAGCCACAATTTCTTAATCTAAAACTCTGATGTAAAAATTGAGGTGCAAAAATAGGGTATAGGGAGGCGTTCCTTGCTGAGAGTAATCAACATTTTATGGATAACCGTGTTACTTCTTCTTTTTAGGAGAAATGAAGATGGTCATTCTTTTACCTTCCAACTTGGGCATTTGTTCTAAGTCGCCAAGATCTTTTAAGCTTTCATAGAATTGTAGTAAAAGCAATTCACCTCTTTCTTTAAAAATGATGGCTCTTCCTTTAAAATGTACATACGCCTTAACTTTGGCGCCTTCCTTTAAAAACTTTTCAGCATGCTTGGTTTTAAAAGCAACATCATGCTCATCGGTATTGGCTGTAAACCGTATCTCTTTGATAACAGTTTTGGTAGCCTTGGCCTTCATTTCCTTTTCCTTCTTTTTCTTTTCGTAAAGGAATTTTTTATAATCCGTGATTCTACAAACCGGCGGGTTGGCATTTGGAGATATCTCTACCAGATCTAATCCCATTTCATTAGCCATTTCCAATGCTTTGTCAGTAGAGTAAATGCCTTGTTCTACATCATCACCAACTACTCGTACTTCAGGAACTCGAATCCTTCTATTTATTCTAAATTGTGGTTCTTCAACTCTTGGTTGCGGTCTTTGTTTTCTTCTTGCCAAATGTGTTTAATTAATGATTTATAAAAAGTTCTTTTTTTAAAATTTCTACAAAGGTAGCAACTTCAAAGTTTCCTAAGTTACCTTCTCTGTGTTTTCTTATAGAAATAGTTCCGTTTTTTTCTTCTTCTTCGCCGATGATGATCATGTACGGAATTTTACTTACTTCTGCATCCCGTATCAGTTTACCGACTTTTTCATTTCTTTCATCTACAAATGCACGGATGTCATGTTGCTGTAAAGTATACATAATTTCTTTCGAATAGCCAATAAATTTCTCACTTATCGGCAAAATGGCCACTTGACGAGGACATAGCCAAAGCGGGAAATTTCCTTCGCAATGTTCAATCAGAATAGCAATAAATCTTTCTAACGAACCAAAAGGTGCACGATGAATCATCACGGGACGATGCTTCTCGTTGTCACTGCCGATATACTCTAATTCGAACCTTTCCGGAAGGTTGTAATCCAACTGAATGGTGCCTAGTTGCCATGATCTTCCAATAGCATCTTTCACCATAAAATCCAGTTTAGGGCCGTAAAATGCCGCTTCTCCGTATTCAACCACTGTAGGTAATCCTTTTTCGGCAGCAGCTTCAATAATAGCCTTTTCTGCTTTCTCCCAGTTTTCTTCAGATCCAATGTATTTGTCTCTGTTGACTTTGTCTCTCAGTGACACTTGTGCCGTAAAATTCTCAAACCCTAATCGGCTGAATACCAATTGTATGAGATCTACTACATTCTTAATCTCATCTTTGATTTGATCTACAGTACAAAAAATGTGGGCATCATCTTGTGTAAACCCTCTTGTTCTGGTAATGCCATGTAATTCACCACTTTGCTCATATCTATAAACGGTGCCAAATTCCGCTAACCTTACCGGTAGATCTTTATAGGAGTGCGGAAAAGCATGGTAAATCTCACAATGGTGTGGGCAGTTCATTGGTTTGAGCATGTATTGCTCACCTACATTAGGTGTGTTGATCAATTGAAACGAATCCGCTCCATATTTCGCTAAATGCCCGGAAGTTTTATATAACTCGGCATTACCAATGTGAGGAGTGATTACTTGCTGATAGCCTCTTTTGATTTGTTCTTCTTTGAGAAACTCCGACAATTTTTCTCTGATGAACGTTCCGTCCGGTAACCATAGCGGTAATCCGGCGCCAACTTTTTGCGAAAAGGTGAAAAGATTCAGTTCTTTCCCCAATTTGCGGTGATCTCTCTTTTCGGCTTCTTCTAATAGGGTTAAGTATTCATCTAACTGACTTTGCTTTGGGAAGGTAATCCCATAAATTCTGGTCAATTGCTTTCTATTTTCATCTCCACGCCAATAAGCACCGGCTAATTTCATTAGCTTAATTGCCTTAATATTGCCGGTATTAGGGATATGCGGACCTCTACATAGGTCGGTAAAGTTGCCCTGAGTATAAAAGGTAATCTCACCATCCTTCAAACCATCTAATAATTCCAGTTTGTATTCGTCGCCTTTTTCTTTAAAATATTGAATGGCATCGGCTTTACTGATCTCTTCTCTGACATAATCACTCTTGGCTTGAGCCAGTTCTTTCATTTTCTTTTCGATCTTATCAAAATCACTGCTCGATAGTGTATGATCGCCGGTGTCTATATCATAGTAAAAGCCATTCTCAATAGGAGGACCAATACCGAATTTGGTGCCCGGATATAATGCTTCCAAGGCTTCTGCCATTAAATGCGCTGAGGAATGCCAAAAGGTGCTTTTCCCACCGTCATTTTCCCAGGTCAGTAGCTCTAAACTGGAATCTGTAGCAATGGCACGGTCGGCATCCCAAACTTCTCCATTGACTTTTGCCGCCAATACATTTTTAGCTAAGCCATGGCTAATGCTTTTGGCAATTTCCATTGCAGTAATACCTTCTTCATATTGCCTTTCGGCGCCATCCGGAAATGTTATATTGATCATTGACATCAACTTATGTTAAATGAGGGCGCAAATTTAACTAACTTCCTCATTATTCACTATTGAATTTAGAGAATTGACCTTTTATAAATGTAAATGTCGGGAGTACAAGGAATATCCTTTCCCAATTGGTTTTCTGTCATAATAATAATTTTATTATACCAACACCAACAAAAATTAAACTCACTTAACTACCTTGCAAGTCATAATTTATTGTCAAAATAATTTGCATGAATACTAAGACGAAAGATTTATTTGAAGCGCATGTAGCTTTTACATTGTCGGAACTAACCGGTGATCAATTAAAGCAAACCATTGAAAGTGAAACTGTTTTTATTTGGGAACAGTTGGCTAAGATCAAATTAGATGAGGTTATCACCAAGGAAGAGATTATTGATTTTCAAAAGAGAAATTTTGATCACAGAGATAAGGTGGCCGAACCGGTAAAGGCTTACGCCAAAAGTTTGCGAAATGCGGTAATTGATTATCTCAAAACCAATGACACTAAGTTAAAGGATGTGGTTGATCATGGAAGTTACAAGAAAATGGTTAATGAGATTGCCGGATTAACGGACATAAGAAAGCAATTGATTCATTCGGCAGTATCGAATCCTTTGTATGGCGAGGTGTTGGCCAATATCTTATCAAATGGTATCAAATCCTTTACTTCTGAGGAAGGATTAGCCGGAAAAATTCCGGGGGCGTCCTCTTTATTCAAAATGGGTGGTGGAATCTTAAGTGGATTGTCTGACAGCTTGGATAAAAATGTAAGAAAATTCGTAACGGAGAATATACCGAAACTAACTGCGCAAAGTGAAGGATATATCAACAGTTTGATCGATGAGCGAAAAGTGAGGGAAATAGGTGAGAAGATATGGGATAAGGGAAATGAGAAATCTATTGGATATGGAATTGGCAAGATAGATGTTGAGCAGTTTGAAGATTTCGAACCCATTATTGAATCTATGGTGAATCATTTTTTGAAATCAGATTATGCCAATGAGATCAATGCATTTGTGATCGATCATTTCTTAAAGGAAAATGGTCAGAAATCATTACAACTTTTATTGACAGATATTGAGATCACTAAAGAAGATGTTACTAGAGAATCAGTAGAATTCTTTTCTAAAGTGGGTGCACAAGCTTTATCCGATGGTAGTTTAGAAACGAGAGTTCGATTACATTTGAGCAAATTCTATGAATCAGATGTTGTTGGTAAAATCTTGAGTTAATCTAAATATCTACTGAATTTCGTGTAGGATAGAAATAAAAAAGAGAAGGTATTAACTTCTCTTCAATCATGTTTCTAACCTATGGTATTTCTTGAGCAAGGCTCTATTCGGAGTTGTTTAGCATAAAAACAGTTGTTAGACGAACTAATTATAAAATGGTCACATATGTATATGAAACTATTTTAATTAATTCTGATTATTGTGGCTCAAAATCCAATGCTGCAGAGTTAATGCAATAACGTAAGCCTGTTGGTGCCGGACCATCTTCAAAAACATGTCCTAAATGCGCATCACATCTGGCACAAACCACTTCAACTCTATTCCAACCATAAGAAGTATCAGGCACTTCGGCAACATTGATGTTATTGATTTTATCGTAGAAACTAGGCCAACCTGTCCCGGATTTAAACTTAGTTTCGGAAGAAAATAGGGGCAGATGGCAATTGGAGCAAGTATAGGTTCCTTTTTCTTTTACATTCAGTAAATCGCCCGTAAAAGCTCTTTCAGTGCCCGCCTCACGAGTAATGTGATACACTTCAGGATCTAAAATAGCTTTCCACTCTTCCTTACTTTTATAAATTTTTTGCTCTTTTGGGAAGTCATTTTCATTTACCTTTGTGTTTTGCTTTGCATTACTTTGAAAGCCTAAGCAGGAAACAATAAATAAGGGTACTGACAATATCGTTATTAACTTATACATATTTGTATTACAAATTTTATTCATCAAATGTTCCATATTTGGTTCTAATTTTAGCATTTTTTGGGACAGTATATATTGATAAACATCTAACCAATGCAACGACCAACATTAGCCGCAATAAAAGGTATCGCTACTTGGCTGCCGGAAACTAAGTTAACCAATTCTGATCTCGAAAAAATGGTGGATACCAACGATCAATGGATCAAAGAAAGAACGGGAATTGAGGAGCGAAGGATATTAAAAGGAAAGAATTTAGGTTCATCTTATCTAGGTGTTCAAGCCTTTAATGCATTAAAGGAAAAGGTTGGTTTGGAGCCTATGGAAGTGGATGTTTTGATCTGCACCACAGTGGTGCCGGATTATAAATTTCCACCTACGGCCTGTTTAATTGCTGAAGAATGCGGTATTAAAAATGCCTTTTGCTATGATATGAATGCTACCTGCACAGGATTTTTATACGCTTTAGATATTGCCAATTCCTATGTTTTATCGGGCAAGTATAAGAAAGTGGTTATCGTGAGTGCCGAGAAATTAAGCTCTATGACCAATTATAATGACCGTGCAAGTTGTATTCTTTTTGGTGATGGTGCATCGGCTGTTTTGGTCGAAGCGTCTGATAATGGTTTTGGAATAAAAGATACCTTAATGCGATCGGAAACATCGGGAGCCATGGATATTCTTTTTAAAGGTGGCGGTTCTGTATATCCTGCAACCGTTGAAAATGTCGAAAAAAATTGGCATTACTTTACACAAGACGGTAGAGCTGTTTTTAAGCAGGCAGTACTCGGCATGGAAGGTGTAGCCAGAGATATCATGGAGCGGAATAATGTTACGAAGGATGATCTTAAATTTGTTATGCCACATCAAGCCAATAAGCGTATCATTGATACTATCGCCAAAAGATTAGGGGTTGAAGATAAGGTGGTTACCATCATACAAAAGATTGGCAATCTTTCTTCGGTTACGGTGCCTCTGTGCATTACAGAAAAGGAAGATGAACTTCAAAAAGGTGATAAATTGGTGCTGTGTGCCTTTGGTTCCGGTTATACCATGGGAGCGGTGTATATGGATTGGGCAATCTAGTTCTAACGTCCCAACAAGCTATTTCTAAGCTTTCTATCAAAAGCTTCGCTGAACCAAATGCCAAAGATGGCCTTGATCACATTGCTGTCATTTTCTTTGAATTGTTGTTCGCCATTAAGGTAAACCAAAAGTTCTTCCTTTCCATTAGCATATAGATCGACCCGATCGCCTTTTTGAATGGTGAATTCTGACAATAACCCAAACATGTGGTCAAACCTAGCTTTCAACTCAGGCATTTGGCCGTAGGTAGTTCTGTTCAATCCCTCTTTTAAGCCCATGACGATCATGGAAGCATTGATCATTTCTGAATTGATGATCAACTGCATGCATTTAGGGTGATTTGACACGATTACATCGTTGTAATCATCGAATTTTGTGGTCGAATAAAATGCCAAGACATAAGGTTTAAGAATAAACATACTTCTTACTCCGGCTCCGATCAATTGCAATGTTTGATCTTCTAAAGTTATTGTTTCCGAGATATCCCACTGTTCTAATTTCATAATTCAAAAGTTGTTGTTGCTATTGTTTTTAGCTTTCATGTTCATAATAGATCTTGTAAAATTTTCTGCCATTTTCATCCATTCCTTTTTCAATCATGTCTCGATTGCCATGAATGTACACATGAAAGTTTTTATCCAGTTTTAAGATGCTTTTGAACACTCTTCCTTTCTTTTTTACGGCTTGTTCATTAATGTTGAACTGCTCCGGTAAAGGCACTGATCTTTCAGTTTTATAATCTTCTATATAGTCATGAAAATCAGATACATATTCCTTATTCCTAAAAATATTTTCTTCATAGGTAGCTTGTTCAAATGCCTCCTGATGTTGGAAAAAATCTTTAGATCGATTTAAGATAGCGGCTTCATCTGTTTTATCCAATTCGTACAACGGTTTCAATCGTTCTTTGATGAAAGATTTGGTCATTTGAATATAATTGACCGTGGCATGATAACTGTCTGACCGTGGTTTTACCCCTAAAAAATCTGTCTTCCAATACACTGCATCTTTGTATTTATTGGAATGATCGATCACACATAACTTATAACCGGTTGACTGCTCTGTATTAAAGATCAAACAACCCTTATCCAATTTTTCGATATTAACCCCTCTATCATAGTCGATCACAAATCCATCGCCGGTATCCTTTACTTGAATGAAATCATCTTTGGATTCAGATTTAAAAATCGCAATGGCATCGGCAACTTCATCTTCAATCAGCACTTCCTTAATATAGGCTATTAAAAGATCGCCGGATTTAATATTGGGGTGTGCAGAGCGATCATAAAGGTATTGAGCGATTAAGGCAGATTGTTGATGCAGCGTGCTAGGATTTTCAAAAATAGATTGGGCATATTTATAAACCGGATTGAGTTGAAGATCCTGATTAGAAAATTCGAAAGCATAGAACTCCGGTTCTTTGAAAGATGAAAAGAAGTATTTTAACAGCAATTCCTTTAAAACTTCATCTTTTAATTCTACACTTGAATCTGATAAATGCACTCCTTCGTTGGCAGCCTGATTGCCTATTTTGTGCACAGTTAGTGTAGTGAGCTCAGCAGTTAAATAATTGATCATTTCAATGGATTAAGTGAGTTTGACGCTATTTTTTTCTATGGTGATCAATCTTTGTTTGTATAAAGCACCAAGTGCCTTTTTAAAAACTTTCTTACTTATTTTAAAGGTTTTGTAAATTTCATCAGGATCACTTTTGTCCGTAAACGGAATTTCGCCATTGTGTTGTTTAATATAAGCCAATATTTTTTCAGCATTGGGTTCTACTTTTTGGTAGCCAAATTTGTTTAACGAGATGTCAATCTTATTATCAGGTCTTATTTTACTGACATAACCTTTCATAGTATCACCAATATGGACTTCCTGAAACAACTCATCCCAAAATACTAAACCTCTATGAATGTTGTTAACGATCACATTAACACCCAATTCGGATTTTTCATACACTATCAAATCCACTTC
>JAGQYH010000053.1:4496-12246 GCA_020436175.1 Bacteroidota bacterium | reverse complement strand
ATGAATACACTAATGAGTTGATGTTTTTTGATTATGGATTGAAACCACCTTTTATGTGGTATGGCGTTGTGGGAAGCAATGGGCAAGTAAAACATTTTACGGAAATTCCACTACCGGGACCGCGGTTACCGCATGATATGGCCATCACAGAACATTATTCTATTTTAATGGATCTTCCTTACATCAATGATCCTGAAGCACTTAAAATCGGGCGAAGTAAAATTGTTTTTAAACAAGATTGGCCTAGCCGGTTTGCCATCATTCCGCGATATAGAAACAAGGAAGATATCAAGTGGTTTGAAGCAAATCCTTGTTATATCTATCATGTTATCAATGCCTGGGAAGAAGGAGACGAGATCGTGATGGATACTTGTATTACAGTAAATCCGGCACCACAAGCGGATGCCAAAGGAGCGGTGGAAAAGCTGAAAGCTTATTTACGTTTAGAAGCATTCGTGTATCGCTATAGATTTAATTTGAAGGACGGCACCACCAAAGAAGAACAATTAGACGATCGATTTTCAGAATTTCCATTGATGAATGCCAAAGAAACCGGCCGTAAAACCAGATATGCGTATAACCAACATTGCGATGTCTCTGAAGTATTTCGCTTTGATGGAATCATAAAATACGATACTGAAGGAAATGGAACGCAAATCCATAAATATGGCGATGGCATTTTTGGAAGTGAATCGCCTTTTATACCAAAATCCAATGCATCAGCGGAAGATGATGGCTATACCATAACCTTCGTCACCGATGAGAGAGAAGAAAAATCGGAAGTGCTGATATTTGACGCACAGCAAATTGATAAAGGGCCGTTGGCACGCATTCAATTGCCACAGAGAGTGCCTTTGGGTTTTCATGCATGCTGGGTGCCGGGAGAAAAATTGTAATAGTTATGCTGGATAAATTTGTCGGAACCTGGCAATGTCAATAGTAAATTGCAGAAGGAATATTTGAAACACTACAAATGAAAGACGTTTACATTTATGATGCCGTTAGAACCCCGCGAGGTCGAGGTCATGCAGAAAAAGGGGCTTTAAGGGATGTTAAACCTATTGACTTGTTACGTACTGTTTTCCAAGCTATTGAACGCAGAAATTCGCTTGATACAGCTTTAGTAGAAGAAATTGCATTGGGTTGCAATACAGTATCCGGCGAACAAGGTGCCAATATTGCAAAAATTGCAGCATTGTATTCAGGATGGCATCATCAATCGAATGGACTGACCGTAAGCAGTTTTTGTACTTCTGGTTTGGAAGCTATTCAAACAGCTGCCATGAAGATCATGACCGGTGCTGCACAAGTGGCGGTAGCCGGCGGCGTGGAATCGATGTCAAGAGTACCCATGTTTTCGGATAAAGGATCTTGGTTTGCAGACAAGGAAGTAGCTCAACGAACAGGCTTCATTCATATGGGATTGGCGGCAGAAATAGTGGCACAACTTAATGACATTTCAGCTTCCGAGTTAAACGAATATTCGCTAAGGTCTCATGAATGTGCCAATGCCGCCCGAACAAAAGAGTATTACCGCAATGGTATTATTGAAGTGAAAAAAGACAATACAACTATTCTTGATCACGATGAATTGATCCGACAAGGGTTAACCGTTGAAATGCTGACGGCTCTGCCATTGGTGTGTGATTTGGAAAGAGATAAAGCAGCCATAAATTTTATTCTAAAAAAAATGCCTCAATTATCGACTTTTAGTTGTTTACATACGGTCGGAAATGCACCCGGAATTGCCGATGCCGCTTCCTTGCTGTTATTGGGAGATGAAAAATTAGGACAAAAGCTAAATGTATCACCCATTGCGAAGATCACAGGTTTTGCCTCCGCATCAGTAGATCCGGTAATAATGCTCACCGGGGTGGTGGATGCTACCCAAAAACTACTGTCTAAAAATGGACTTCAGCCAAAGGATATCGATCTGTTTGAAGTAAATGAATCATTTGCCGCTATTCCTTTGATGTATGCAAAAAACTTGATAGTTTCACAAGATAAGATCAATGTCAATGGAGGTGCCATCGCCATGGGACATCCTTTAGGAGCAACCGGAGGTATTTTGATGGGTAGTTTGGTGGCAGAACTTCGGAATAAAGGATTAAAAAGAGGAATCGCTACGATTTGTGCAGGAGCAGGTATTGCCCAGGCCACTATGGTGGAGATTGTAAATGATTAACAAAAATATATGACCAGAAGAGATTTAATTAAAAAGGGCATTATCACCATTCCGTTTTTGGCGCTGAACCCATTACAATTGCTTAGCCTGCCTTTTAAGGTAGACTTTACTAAAGAGGATTTTGGGAAGGATTTTCTTTGGGGAACAGCTACCGCAGCCTATCAGATTGAGGGAGCTTGGGATAAGGACGGTAAAGGGATTTCCATTTGGGATACATTTACCCACGGTAAAAAGAACGTATTGAATAACGAAAATGGAGATGTGGCTTGTGATTTTTATCACACCTATGAACAGGATATTCAGCTGATCAAAGATTTGAATTTGGATGTATTCAGATTCTCCATTTCCTGGCCAAGAATTTTACCTAATGGAATAGGAGAAGTCAACCAAAAGGGATTGGATTTCTATCACAAAGTGATCGACAAGTGCTTGGAAGTAGGATTGCAACCTTGGATAACCTGTTATCATTGGGACTTGCCTCAGGTATTAGAAGATCAAGGTGGATGGACCAATAGAAAGATCATCGATTGGTTTGCCAATTATGTAGATATTATCAGCAAAGAATATGGTCCTAAAGTGAAGAACTGGATGGTGCTCAACGAACCGGCCGGTTTTATCTCTCTGGGCTACATGGTAGGCATGCATGCCCCCGGTAAAAGAAGTTTGAAGCTGTTTATGAAGGCAATACATTATTGCAATCTAACCATGGCAGAAGGAGGAAGAGTGTTGCGTAAGAATGTGCCTGATGGCAATATTGGAAGCACATGGTCGGTGTCGGCCGTGGAGCCTAAAAAGGATAAGAAACGCCATATAAATGCCGCAAGAAAAGTTGACGCGATGCTCAATCGATTGTTCATTGAACCTTGTGTAGGCATGGGTTACCCCTTTGACGACTTGCCCATTATCAAACGACTTAAGAAATATATTGAACCGGGTGATGAGGAAAAATTAAAATTTGATTTTGATTTTATAGGGGTTCAAAATTACTTTAGAACGGTAGCCCGATTTAGCCTTTGGCCGCCAATCATGTGGGCTAATTTTGTGGATGCCAAAAAATTGGTGGATGATGAGGAAGAGTTAACCGAAATGGGTTGGGAGATTTCTCCCGAAGGAATTTATGATGTGTTAGAGCAATATGCCGCTTACGGTAAACCATTGATCGTAACGGAAAATGGTGCCGCTTTTGAAGATCATCTGGTGAACGGTCGTGTGCATGATGAAAGAAGACTAAAATTCTATCAAGATTATTTAAGTCAGGTTTTAAGAGCAATAAAAAATGGCATAGATGTAAGAGGTTATTTTGCCTGGACATTCATGGATAATTTTGAATGGGCAGAAGGATATCATCCGAGATTCGGATTGGTGTATAATGATTTTGAAACCCAAACACGAACCATTAAAGACTCCGGATTATGGTTTCAAGCGTTCCTAAAAGAATAATTGAATGAAGAAAAACCTACTGTTGATCATTTGTATATTGTTGGGGCTGCAAACTACACGCGCTCAAGAAATATTTCGATTGGATTTCAACGATGCATTGGTGCCGGAAGGTTGGAGTGTTTCTGAAAAAGCAGAATGGGGTCATGTGATCGGGGAGGATGGCAGTGATTTTTTTAGATTTTCTTCTTCTTATACCTTCGATCTGTTTGACTCTCCTGTATTAGATTTGGAAGAAGGGAACTATGTTTTATATTTTTCTTGGAATGAAACCGGTGATGTTAATCCTGATTTTGTAAATGTCAGAGTTAAAAAGGGCAATGGCAGTTGGGAAGAAGTGTATGATTTTGGCGGTTTGGAAGGTGGAGGAACAAATCGGGAATGGCGCAATGACAGTGCTATGATAGGCAATCTGGAAACCGCGCAATATACCCTTCAATTTCAGTATAAAAGCATAGCCAAATATCCATCACAATACATTGGATTGGATAATGTGTATCTCGTGAAAAGAGATGTGGTAACCGGATGGCATCCCAATTTAGAACAAGTGGCCTTTAATGTTTACCCAAATCCTGTCTCTACTAGATTGAACTTTACTATATCAGATGTAGACAATAGAAATTTTGAAGCAAAGATTATCAATGTAAAAGGACAAGTGATCCGATCAATGTCCGCAATAAATGGTAATGGACAAA
This sequence comes from Bacteroidota bacterium, assembly GCA_020436175.1. Taxonomy (GTDB): domain Bacteria; phylum Bacteroidota; class Bacteroidia; order Chitinophagales; family JADIYW01; genus JAGQYH01. Next base: position 7,929 of record JAGQYH010000053.1, on the reverse strand, counting down.
ATAGTTTTGATGTATCTGATCTTGATATTGGAACTTACCTTTTTGAAATTATTTGCGATGACGGGATTAAAACAGAAAGTTTTGTTATTCAAAGATAAGCTTAGAACGACCATGAAAACATTTCTTATAGCACTTTTCTCAATCACTTATCTATCCATTTTCGGACAAGAGGTATATGATTTTGATTTGGAATATGATGGCAATGAGATATTATCCGCAGATTATACTATTGGCAGTTTTGTTTTGAATTGGAATAGCAATGCAGGACAGTTGACTGTTACCCATACCGATGATGAAAACAAAATTTTATGGCAAACTATTGAAGGAAAAGGATTTGTAGGAGCAGCCATAGGCGAAGCTGATATTGAAGATAATAGAGGTTCTTTTATTGTGGAGGATCACAAAATTAGTGTGTTTACATCTCAATCGATCGAAAGTATGACCACCAATGGGGATACACTCTTGATTTGTGGTCAGGTTTCAAACGATAGTCTAAGTGCAGAATATTGTCTTCAATGGTATGAGGTTAGTAATGATCAACTATCGTTCCGTTTGGAAATAGAGAATCCCATCAACAGAGCATATTTAACCTACCAAATGGACGATGCAATCGGAATTTTTGGTTTTGGAGCGCAGTGTTCTCATTTCAATCACAAAGGTAATCGCGTACCTGTTTTGGTACAAGAACAAGGTGTTGGAAGGGGTGATGTTGATAATGTTTTGGTAGACCTTGCTTTGGGTAGTGCACAAGGCAATGATTATACCGCCTATATTTCCGTTCCTCAATATATCACTTCCAATAGCAACGGATTGTTTTTAGAAAATTACGAGATCAGCAATTTTGATTTTACTCATCAAGACATCGCTCAAATTGAATTGTATGGCCATTCGATGCGAGGACGAATCATCAATGGTGATAGCCCCGTAAAAATTTTGGAAGAATACACTTCATATTCCGGAAGAATGAAAAAACTGCCGGATTGGGTGATAGAAGGCGCTATTATTGGTATGCAGGGAGGAACATCAAAATTGTACAATATCTGGAATCAATTGCAAATGGAAGAAACGCCCTTAGCAGCTTTTTGGATTCAAGATTGGGTTGGACAGCGTACCTCGTTGGTCGGTAAGCAATTGTGGTGGAATTGGGAATTGGACAATAATCGATATCCGGAGTACGACCTGTTACTGGATAGTTTAACCAACAATGACATTCAGTTAATGGGTTACATCAATCCATTTTTGGTGAATGTGTATCAGCAAAAACCTTATCGGCGCAATCAATTTCAGGAAGGGAACGACTTTGGTTATCTGGTAAAAAGGGAAAATGGTTTTCCTTATTTGATTCCAAATACTAGCTTTTCGTCGGCTATCATTGATCTAAGCAATCCTGAAACGAGAATTTGGATCAAAGACATTATTAAAGATGAGATCATTGCCAGAGGATTTAAAGGATGGATGGCAGATTTTGGGGAAGCTTTACCTTTTGATGCTGTTTTAAACGATGAAGATCCAGCTACTTATCACAATGCCTATGCAGAAGATTGGGCCAGTATAAACAAAGAAGCAGTGACAGAATTGGACTTGGAAGACGAGATCGTGTTTTTTAGTCGCTCCGGCTATACCAAAAGCTCTGGAGAAAGTACTTTATTCTGGCTGGGAGATCAGCTGGTAGATTGGGGAGAAAATGACGGTATTAAATCAGCCGTAACCGGATTATTAAGCAGTGGTATGTCGGGATTTTCCTATATGCATACGGATATTGGAGGCTACACCTCTTTTAATGTGGGCATTGGTCCCGTGATCACAAGAAGTAAGGAATTGCTTGAACGTTGGACGCAAATGAATGCATTTACAGTGGTGTTTAGAACCCACGAAGGTTTGGGACCAACGGCCAATTATCAGATCTATGAAGATGAGACGTCGATTGCTCATTTCGCAAAATGGGCTAAAGTTTTCAATGCATGGTTTTTTTATAGAAAACAATTGGTAGAGGAAGCCGCCAATACCGGTATTCCTGTGGTTCGACCACCATTTTTGCATTATCCGGATGATCCTAATGTCTGGGATCTAACTTATCAGCAATTTATGCTTGGTGACCAGTTTATGATAGCGCCGGTGACAGAGGAAGGGGCTACATCAACAGCCATTTATTTGCCTTCCGGAGATTGGATCAACTTATGGACGGGAGAGGAGTTGAATTCAAATGGACAAACCTATAGTATTGATGATCTGGCAGATCGTCCGGCAGTCTTTTATGTGAAAGGTTCAACGGTGGCAGCTGAATTCATTCAAAACATGGTGGATGCCGGTGTTTACGAGTAAAGGAAGATTTCTGGTTTTTTTCTGTTAAAGTACTAAAAGTTACTACTTAGTCATCCTGAATTTATTTCATGATCTCAAAGATTAATTCATTGATTCATTTTATGGAATTTTACGCACTTTCTGCTCTTGATAGTATGAAAGAAGGCTATGTCTATATAATGTCTAACTATAATAGAACAGTTTTGTATGTAGGTGTCACAAATAATATAGAATGGAGAGTGATTCAACACAAAAGTGGAGTTGGCTCTAAATTTACTTCAAAATACAAAGTTCATTTTTTGCTGTATTATGAGCGATTTTTTTCAATTTCAAACGCAATAGATAGGGAGAAGCAATTGAAACGATGGCATCGAGAATGGAAATGGAATCTTATTAAAGAGATGAATCCAGATTTAGTAGATTTGTCAATGGAATGGATTTAGTAGATCCTGAATCAAGTTCAGGATGACATTCCGATTTAAATATTGAATAATTATTGAAGGCAAAGTATTAAAAGGCTTTTAGCAAGTAAATACTATGAAAAACAATTACCTCGAGCATGTATTAGTCATGTTAGACCAAATTGAAGAAAAGTTTAGAAACACTTTTGGACACTTGACTGCTGAACAGTTAAGTTGGCAACCCAACGAAAAATCATGGAGTGTTGGCAGTTGTATAGATCATTTAGTTTTATCCAATGAGATGTATTATCAGGTATTGAGTGATGTAAAAACCGATAGTCAGTATAAAGGCATATGGACAAAGCTTCCACTTTGGAATACCATCTGGGGAAAGATATTGATCAGCTCCGTTGATCCAAAGAAAAACAAGAAAACCAAAACTACAAAAGACCTCGATAATATCGGACATCAATATACGCATCAGATCGTTCAGGATTTTTTAAGTTCTCAAGAAGCATTAAAACAATTGGCCAAGGATTTGGATCACCTGGATCATCATAAAATTGTCATCGCCTTTCCAACAATCAAAAGTATCACGATGAAAATGAATGTCGCATTTGAAGTATTGTGGAAACACGAATTTAAACATTACAACCAAGCCGTTCGGGTGATGGAGAGTGAAGGGTTTCCTATCTAAAAGGATATTAAGCTGAAAATTGAATTTGATAATT